>HF994021.1:4229-5499 GCA_000436915.1 Prevotella sp. CAG:1092
CCGCCAAGGCTACTGAAATCCTTGGACGTAGACCAGAGAAAATCACCGTGATGCTTTCTGCCAATATGCTGAAAAATGCTATGGGCGTAGGCATTCCTGGTACTGGCATGGTTGGACTCCCTATAGCTATAGCCCTCGGTGCTATAGTCGGCAAGTCGGAATATAAGCTCGAGGTCATCCGCGACCTCACTCCTGCTACCCTCGCCATGGGCAAGGAATATATAGCAGAAGACAAGATTGACATCCGCCTTAAGGATGGCAATGTAGACAAACTCTATATCGAGGTTATCTGCGAAGGCTGTGGACATTCTGCAACAGCTATCATCACCACCAGCCACACCAACTTCGTTTATGAAGAAAAGGATGGCAATGTGGCTTACGACAAGCGTACTGCTGCAGGCGAAGTGGCTGAAGATGGCGACATCGCTCTCAATATGCGCATGGTCTACGACTTTGCTATGACAACACCTGTAGAGAAGCTCGCCTTCATCCTCAAAACTAAGGAGTACAATATGAAGGCTGCTGCCGAGAGTGCCAAGGGCAACTATGGTCATTGCCTTGGCAAGACTATGGACCGTCCGCTTTCTCATGGTATCTTTGGCACAAGCATCTTCTCGAAGATGATTTCTCGCACCGCCCTTGCCTGCGATGCTCGTATGGGTGGCGCTATGATTCCTGTCATGAGCAATAGCGGTTCGGGCAACCAGGGCATCTGTGCCACAAACCCTGTGGCAGTGTTTGCCGATGAGAACGAGAATACCGAAGAAGAGCTCATCCGTGCTCTTACCCTTAGCCACCTCACAGCTATCTATATCAAGCAGAGCCTTGGCAAACTCTCAGCCCTTTGTGGTTGTGTTGTTGCCAGCATTGGTTCAAGCTGCGCCATCACCTACCTTATGGGAGGCGACTATCAGCGCATCTGCCACTCTGTAAAGAATATGATTGCCAACCTTACAGGTATGATTTGCGATGGAGCAAAACCAAGTTGCTCGCTTAAGATTTGTTCTGGCGTGTCTACTGCTTTGCTCTCAGCTCTCCTCAGCATGGAAGGCAAATATGTTTCTGAGGTAGAGGGTATCATCGATAGCGATGTTGATAAGTGCATCCACAACCTCACCAGCATTGGCAAAGAGGCTATGTGTGCTACCGACGACATGGTATTGAAGATTATGACAAGCAAATAGCCGTACGCTATTTTATTATATAGCAATACGCTATTTTATTATATGACTGAACTTTCGCATGTGGCTTAAGTACGGGCTGAAGGCCC
>HF994022.1 GCA_000436915.1 Prevotella sp. CAG:1092
TCCGTAATCTTACCTTGCTGCTCCGTAATCTTATCCTGTTGCTCAGAAATTATTTTCTTTTGCTTCATCACTTGTGTGTCACGAGCTTCAATAACAGCAAAGAACTCATCTTCATCATTCATTTCTTGTCTTACTTCAGCGCTCATTGTAGCCAAACTCAAACGATGAATAATTTGCATCATTTCAGGGTCGTCCTTATATAGATTTTCTTCCAAATTGATAATCTGTTGGCTCTCTTCTGTTCTTTGAGATTGGTCGAATACGCTAAGCACTTTGTCGAGTCTATTGTTTATCTTGCCATGGAGCAATGGTATCTGTACAATAATGCTGTCGTGTATTAAGCTGCTGATAAATGGATCATTTTCTCCATTCTCCACCTCTTTGCCATCATAGTCTAAAGCCTTATGACCAACGTATACCACAGGCTTATCTATATCGCCAACGCGATGTCCCAACAGATATACAGCTACCATAGGCAATGCATATCCCTGATTTTCTCCTTGTTTTTGGATATTTTCCTCAGCGTTGTATTGTGCTGCGAGGTAACGACGAAAACGTAAAGTCTCGGTATCCAACCATGTCTTTTGCAATTCTATTAATATCAATTGTGTAGAACCGTCATTCTCCCTTACTCGTGCTGCGAAATCTATTCTAAACATGGATAGTTTATCGCGAGTGATATTAGGATGTTCGTGCTTGCGCATTTCTACGCTAAGCACTTCCTTCTTTAGTAAAGCAGAAAGCACGGTCTTTGCTATGCGTTCGTCGTCCATCAAAAACTTGAACACAGAGTCATAAATAGGATTTGCAACACTAATTTTCATATTTCGTTCCTCCTTATTTTATAGTTCGATACTAAGATTATTATATGATCTTTTGCAAAGATAGTGATTATTTCTACAATTTACTATCATAGAATGATTTTTTAACAGTACTCTCATTCCTTACGTGTATCACAAGCAGATAATGGTGAAAACTTCTTGTTATAAATTATTGGTGTCCGCTAAAAGTCTAATG
>HF994023.1 GCA_000436915.1 Prevotella sp. CAG:1092
TTAGCCCACTTGATAGAAGGAATGATGTTGCGCACATCGTTCAAACCATCGAAAATACGGGTGATGTTTGTTCCCTGCTTAGCCTTTACCTTATACATAAGGGCACGAACATCGTCAGGCACAGGGTACATACGAAGAGCGTTCAAACCACGATCGAGCATGTGGGTCTTGATGCCTACCTCATTGAATGGCTTACAGAAAGCGCGAACAGCATCGTTAGGATTCTCACCTGCCAAGAGGTTCACCTGCTCAAAGGCGCCACCATTTGTCTCTACACGGCTAAAGCATCCCATCTCAATGATAACTGGAGCAATCTTAGCCAACTGGTCTTTGCGTGGCTGGAACTTACCAGAGCTCTGCCACATGTCTCGGTAAACGAGACTGAATTGTATCTTCTTTTTCATAATGTATTCAGTGAAGTTTTCAAAACCGACCGCAAAATTAGCCAAAAAAATCCAATTAATATTCCTTTGTCTCCCTTTTTTACACTTTATTCATATTATTAGCATAGTTTCGGCCATATATGTTGCTCATATCATTGAATTTGTGCAGATGGTAAAGGTACTTCTTTTTATATTCTGAACTTGCGAAAGTTCAATAAAAAAGAAAACTTCGTATTTCTTTTGTTATTCCACTCGTTTGCACTATCTTTGCATAAGAAAGGCTAAAACAAATATGAAGATAAAGACATTTATACTTGTATGCGTAGCTGCGGTGGCTTTGGCTGCTTGTGGTGATAAGAATGAATTGAGGATTGAGAAAGGACACCTCAACGATGAATTGAAGCTGACGGGCGACAAAACGGTTTACGGTTTGGCGTGCGAAGGTTGCACAGACTCTGTAGTGGTGTTGCTGCCTAATGATGGTAGCGACCCTAAATACTATAATATAATAGACGCTACTCGCAACAAGAAGGTGCTTGGCACATTGAAGGTGGGCGATTGGATTGGATTGGTGGTAAATCCACAGGATTCTACTGTTGCCGACCTCGTTATCGACCTTGATGAGCTGAAGGGAACATGGTGTTATATTGTAATGCCTAAGATGCGCGACTATGAGAAGATGTCGAAGAAGATGCAAGAGCGTATGGAGCGTAATATGCCAGACTCTGTGAAAGCTACTTATATGATTCCTCGTGAATATGGCTTTGCATTGAAGCGTCAATGGTCGGCAAGTAGTGTGGGATATGTACGTAGCAAGAGCTCGTTGGAGACTGAAAGTCCGGTGGTTTATCCTGATTTGGCATTCTTTACGGAGTGGCATATTTGGAATGGCAAACTCGTGATGACGAGTGGTGTGCCAGACATTTCTAATATAGAGAAGAGTTCAAAAATGAAGATTAAGGATGTGAAACTGGATACTTGCGACATCATTTATCTTCGCGACGACTCTTTGGTGCTTGGCTCTGAGGGTAAGACTCGTAGCTATTATCGTCAGTCGTCGTCGAATGCCATAAACAAAAGGGCTCAGCAAATAGCTGAACGCTTGGCTAAAAAGGCGCTGCAAGAAGCAACGGAAAACTAAGAAAAGACTCTTAAAGGTAAAAGGGTAAAAAGGTAAAAGGGTAAAAAAGTAAAAAGGTAAAAAAGTAAGAGACCAAGCTGGTTATCTACTTTTTTACCTTTTTACTTTTTTACCTTTCAACTATTCGTGGCGTGCGAAACGGTCCATGGCAAGTTGCTCATATTTTGTGCCGGGCTTACCATAGTTGGCGTATGGCCATATGCTGATGCCACCACGAGGAGTGAAGATTCCTGTAACCTCGATATACTTAGGATCCATGAGGCGGATAAGGTCTTTCATGATGATGTTTACGCAGTCTTCATGGAAGTCGCCATGGTTGCGGAAGCTAAACAAATAGAGTTTCAAGCTCTTGCTCTCTACCATCTTCACGTCAGGGATGTAAGAGATGCGAATCTCTGCAAAGTCTGGCTGACCTGTGATAGGGCAGAGGGATGTGAACTCTGGGCAGTTGAAGCGTACCCAATAGTCGTTGCCTGGATGTTTGTTGACGAAAGTCTCCAATACTTCAGGAGCATAGTCCATCTTATATTCGGTCTTAGCGCCGAGAGCCTTCAGACCATCTTCTTTTCTTGTATCGCTCATCTTTTTTTAAGTTTTATTATGGGTGTTGGATTATAAATAAAATAATGTGTGCCTTCTTAGAATTTAAACCAGCCGTAGCTGATGCCTTCGTCGTAGACATCTTCGCCCTCGTATTTCTTCAAAGCCTTTACAACACGTATGGTTATAGGCAAGGCAATAATCTCGTAGACTGTTTTGAGAATCACCTGCCACACCATAAGCAATATGAGTTCCTTGGCTGGAACCACGCTGCTTAGAGCTAAAGGGAAGAATATCAACGAGTCGATGCTTTCGCCTGCTACTGTGCTGAGTATGGCACGAAGCGAGAAGTTTTTGCCATTTGAAGCAATCTTCATCTTGCTCATCACATAAGCATTGATGAACGAGCCACAGATAAAGGCTATGAAAGATGCTGCTGCAATACGTGGCGCAAGTCCGAAGATGGCATGAAAGCCCTCTTCATTGTCCCAATAAGGAGCACCAGGAATAGCATCGCACAAGGCTCCTACCATAACGAAGAAGAAGTTCATGGCAAAGCCAAGCCAAATGAGCATACGAGCCTTGGAATATCCCCAAACTTCGCATACGCAGTCGTTGATGATATAAGAAACAGGGAAAACTATTAATCCGCCTGTTAGGCTAACAGATAAAACTTGTATCTGTTTGGTTTCAAGGATGTTTGCCGTAATAAGGCAAACGCAGAAGAGTATGCTGAATATCATAAACAGCACACTCACGGTGTTTTGTCTTTTTTGCATTATTCTTGTTTTTATAGAGGTTTACCAAGCACTCTTTGTAAGTGAAGAGGGAAGAGGGAAGAGTGAAGAATCAAATAGCCAAACAGACCATTTGATTCTTCCCTCTTCCCTCTTCCCTCTTCGTTTATTTATTCTTCTGTTCTGTCGTCAACGTTGTCGCCAGGAGTAGGGCAGAGAACTTCCTCGAAGTTGGTGATGCCATTCTTTACAAGAATGTTGTACCACTGGAAGAGCTTCTTGATGTCGCTATCGTGAACGCGATCCTGGTCGAAGTTTGGCAATACCTCAGCGAAGTATGCACGCAACTCCTTAGAGCTGCACTTCTTATAGTTAAGAGAAACCTCCTTTGACTGCTCCTTCTCGCCGAGGTTCTTCAATACCTGCCACAATGGAATGTCTTCAGCGTCGGTATACATAGCGATGTCTGCAAGACTTGTTACTCTGTCGGTAGAGAATGCTGGAACGCGACGCTTTGACTCGTCGATAGATTCTACGATAAGATTCATTTTACCACGCGAAACCAGACGATAGAGTCCTGGTTTGCCTGAGATAGAAAGTATTGTTTCCATTTCTTTTCTTTTGTTATATTATATATAATAATGTGTAATTGTCTTTATTAGTTTTTGTAGCCAAGGGTAGAAACTGCTTCAAGCAGACTCATTATAGCTGCAGAAAGATCTGACGTACCATCGTTGATGATGATAAAGTTAGACTTTTGAGCCATTTCCTCTTGTGGCATTTGGCGCTTTATCCATTGCAAAGCTTGCTCATGGCTTATTCCATCGCGTTTAGCAATGCGCTCAATACGAACATCTTCTGGAGCTATTACGCAGACTATGTAGTCGAAGTTTATTCGTTCGTTAAACTTTGCATCAAACAATATTGCACTCTCTAACCATTTGTAGTTGGAAGCTATGAAGTCGGCTGCCACAGCAGGATGAACTACATCGTTTACAGCTTGCTTATTGGCTTCTGAAGCCAATAGAAACTTGGCAAGTATAGGCTTTTGCAATATACCGTCAATGAAAACCTCTTCGCCAACAACAGCATTAAGGTTAGCTTGCAATGCTGTGTCTGTAGCCATAATGCGTTTTGCAGCAGCATCACAATCATAGACCTTAACTCCTCTGTCGGCAAGCAACTTGCAAACATAGCTTTTGCCACTGCCTATGCCACCTGTTATGGCTATTCGTGGAAGGTTGTTCATTGCTGTTCTATGAGATAGTCAACTTGGCTGGTTTCTAATCGTGCTGCGTGTACGCTGCGAGGTTTGGTGTGGAGCGTGAGCTGACATTTTTCAGTATGCTCCTTGCCGAAGTCGTTGTAGTCGGCAGTAACGATGAAGCTTTCAGGGTGTGCCTTTATGTCTCTCACCATGCTTGCTCCTGCAGTAAACAATATTCTTACGCGTTGAGGGAATGTGCGAAGAATGGTTCCTTCAGGCATATTGATAGCCTTGATAGGCACCTCCACACTCTCTTCGGTAAGCACATCGGGATAAATCTTGATGTTTATCTTCTCTGGCACAACCTTTACTCCATTTATCTTTGCGAGATTTACAGTCTTGATAACGGTATCTTGGATGTTGATGATGCTCAGAGGCTCGGTAGGAATAAACTTCAAACTATCGAGTTGCTGATGTTGGGCGTATACTGTTGCCTTCTTTGGCGAGATGTCGATTCGAGCAATATAATAACTTTGTCCTGGCTTAATTTCGCCCGCGAGGGTTATTGGAATGAGCTTGCGCTCACCATAGTTGTATGTGAAATTGGTCGATTCTGGTTTTACTGACACCAAGGTGGTTGAGGCAAACAGCTGTTGGCTGATAGCCTTCTGTATGTCTGCCATAGGTATTTTTCCTTTGAATGACGACTTGGCGTAGGTTTTGAAGTTGAATATCAGCGGACGCAGTCTATGGCTTGAAGCATAGGAAAGCAACACGAAGCCTTTGTCGCGAACTACAAACCTTACTGTATCTGCAGGTTCTGTGGTCAGCACCACATTGTTGGGCTGTCCGCTTAGACGCAAAGCAACTTCATATTCTTTCTCGTAAGTCTCGTTTAGCGTCATCATCAACCAGAAGATTCCGCTAAGACAGAGAAAGAATAAAAAAATCAGAAACTCCTTGTTCACTACACTGAACACGAAGTCTCTGACTGATATCAGAACATGCCTATTTCTCATTTTTTTAGGCCTTGGTGCCGGTAGCGTCCTGTGCTGAAGCAAAAACAGAAGTCTTTTCAACTGTTATTACTGTGCCAGAAGCAATTTCTACATCGATAGTTCCTGCTGCGAGGTCTACGCTGCGAACTGTGCCATGGATGCCACCGCCAACGAGAACCTTAGAACCTTTTTCGAGTGAGTTTTGGAACTCACGTATCTTTTTCTGCTGCTTCTGCTGAGGGCGAATCATCAAGAAATACATTATGGCGAAGATTGCCACCATCATGATGAGCATGCCAGACATGCTGCCGCCTTGCTGTGCTGCCTGAGCAGCTAATAGAATTGTTGTCATATTGTTATGCTTTTAGTGTTTACTATTTCGATACGTATTATTACTAATAGATGCTTGTATTATTAATATGGTTTATTCCGCCCTTTTAGCAGGATTAACCTTCTTGAGTAGCTGTCCGCTCTCTACAAGGTTGCGAGCTATGGCGTCGAGCATACCATTGATGTAGCCACCGCTACGTGGAGTGCTATAGAGCTTTGCCAATTCTACATACTCATTGATGGTTACGCTAACTGGAATAGCAGGGAAGTTGAGCATCTCTGCAATAGCAATCTGCATGATGACCACATCCATATAAGCCAAACGCGAGAAATCCCAGTTGCGTGTAGACTCGCTCATCAAACGCTGATATTGATCGGCGTTGAGGATGGTGCTACGGAATAGCTTCTGTGCAAATTCCTTGTCCTCCATATCCTTAAACTCAGGAAGAAGCTCCTGCTTGTCTTTCTTTTCAGGATCGAAGCGCTTAATGGTTTTCAATACGAATGTATCAACGATTTCCTTGTCGTCGTTCCAATAAAGGCTCTTTTCTTCGAGAATAGAGTCGAGGTCTTCGTTCTCCTGAATAAGCTGGCGATAAAGCTTGCGCCATAACTCGCGGTCGGCTTCATAGTCAGAAGTTGGAGTAGCGATATACTCTTTGTAAGTCTCGCTCTGCTCAATCTGCTGACACATCTTGCGAATAAACTCTATGTTGTCTTCCCAGTTTAGCTTCTTATCCTCAATAAATTCGCATAGCATGCTGTTCTCCTCAAGTTGCAAGGCGAACTTGTTGTCTACGAATTTTGTAGAAGGCATCTGTGTACCCTCGCGAGCAGATCTTTGTGCAACAATATCCACACGACGTCTCTCTTCGCGGTTTATTGCCACGATGAGGTCAAGCAAGTAGTTATAAAGGTCGTATGCCTTTGATAGGCTGAAAAGCAATTCCTTTTCAGCATTATCCATGTTCTTGTTTCCGTTTTGATAGTATGCGTAGGTTAACTGGAGAACCTTAGTTCTTATTAATTCCCTATTGATCATTATACCCTAATTTGAATTGTTATTGAGCGCTATATACATATTTTATATATACGTACACGCTACTTTAGGTTGCAAAATTAGTCAAAAAAACTATTTCATGCAAGAAATAGCAACAGAAAAACAAAAGAATTACTGATTTTTATGCATATAAAAGTAATTTTTCGCTGAATAACTTTCGTATATTGAGAAATATTAGTACCTTTGCACCCACTTTTTAAGACGCTTAAACGCATCTTTGTGTGATGGCGAATTAATAATGCGATTTAATTTATAGTAACACAAAAAACAAAATGAAAGAATTTACATTGACAGGTCAGAAGCGTACAGACCTTGGCAAGAAAGCTTCTAAGGCTCTCCGTAAGGAGGGTTTGGTTCCATGTAACCTCTATGGTGAGAAGAAGGACGAGAACGGCAATCCAGTTGCATTCTCTTTCGCTATTCCTATGGCTGAACTCCGTAAGGTAATCTACACTCCTCACATCTACATCATCCGTCTTAACATCGAAGGCGAAGAGCATACAGCAGTTATGCGTGAGCAGCAGTTCCACC
>HF994024.1 GCA_000436915.1 Prevotella sp. CAG:1092
TACTCCCGTAGCAGAGCCTGAGCCTGCAGTTGTTGAGCCAACTCCAATAGTCGAGCCAACTCCAGCAGTCGAAGATTCAGACTCTGATACCGACGAGCTTGAAGCTAAATCAAAGTCATACAAGAATACAATCATTGTTCTTGCATCCTCGTTAGCTTGCGTAGTCATTCTTGCTGTAGTAGGCTTCGTCTACATGTTCTCGCAGATTGAAAAGCGCGACAATCGCATCGCACACCTCGAAACCCAAACAGCAACTCTTGCTGACCGCATGATGAAGACTCACATGTCGCCAGCTCCCGCAGCCAATCAGCCTGCCGCTAATGATGAGGCAGACAACATCTTGGCAGCCAACGAGCAGAAGATAGAGGCAGCCCAAAAAGCCGACAAGGAAAATAATCTCAAAACTGCAGAAGCAAAGCCCGAACCTAAGGCGGAACCAAAGGCTGCAACCAAGCCAACAGCAGAAGCCAAGGCTCATGCTGCTAAGTCTGCACCTTCTATCCTTTCGCAGTCAGCCTACGACAAAGATCCACGTGTTCGCACAGGTGCCTATGTCATCACAGGCATTGCCAACACCGTTACGGTCAAAGCTGGTCAAACCATGTCTTCTCTCAGCAAGACCTACCTCGGTCCAGGTATGGAATGCTACCTCGAAGCTGTCAATGGTGGCAATCGCGAACTTAAAGCAGGAGAAAAAATCAAAATCCCTGCTCTTAAAACCAAAAAGAGCTTGAAGAAATAAAAAATCAAAACAGCCTCACTCCCTACTTTTCGGGAGTGAGGCTGATTCTTTATGCATCATTATTCATGCTTTATTTTCCATGCTTTATTTTCCATGCTTTCTCGAGAAAATGCTCAAGTTGTCCGATGGCTTAAACACCACTTTGCTATGCGCTTCGATAGTTATCTTCTCCTTTGTCTGTGGATTCATACCCTGGCGTGCTGGCACTTCCTTAACAAAAAATCTACCGAAGTCAGGAATCGAAACCTCGCCATCACCTTCGCATATATTATCAGCTATTGCTCCTAACACCATGTTCACATAAGTCGCAGCATCAGCCTTCGAGATGCCTGCTTTCTCTGCCACAGCGGCAGCAAGTTGAGTTTTGTTCATTTTGTTTATTTTTAGAGTTTTAGGTTACAAAAGTAACAATAATTATCTAAAATCCATCATCATCTCCCTATATTTTTACTACCTTTGCACCTGATAATTTATTTTAATAGCATTATTACTCACACTTATGCATTTAGCAGAATTAATATTCTTTGGTTGCTTTACAATATTTGTCATCGCAATCCTACTTCTTGACACTCTCGTCATTGATAAGAAAGCACACGAAGTTTCTATGAAAGAAGCAGGAATCTGGACAGCCGTTTGGATTATCCTTGCCCTCTTGTTCTCCGTCTTCCTATGGTTTCATGGCGACTTAGTCCATGGCATCAACAATTTCAGCGACCTGCAAGCCGTCACCACGAAATACGCATCCCACATCAAACTCAATCCCGACGACTTCGAGTGGAGCCTACAGCAATATCGCCACCACATGACCATATCCTACATCTCTGGCTATCTGCTCGAGAAAACGCTCTCTGTCGACAATCTCTTCGTTATGATGATGATTTTCACCTCCTTTGGTGTTAGCAAAAAGGAATACCAGCATGTGCTCAACTGGGGAATCTTTGGAGCCATCGTCTTGCGCTGCATATTCATCTTCCTTGGCTCAGCCTTCGTCACTCGTTTCTCTTGGCTTCTCACCGTCTTCGGTCTATTCCTTGTGTATAGTGGCTTCAAGATGTTTTTCGAGAAAAAGAAAGATGAAGAAGTCGATGTTGCCAACCATCCTGTAGTAAAATTCCTATCGCGCCATTTCCGTGTCACTAACGAATTCCAGGGCGACCATTTCTTTGTGCGCAATTCCGGCAAACTCTTCATCACCCCTCTCTTCATCACCGTCGTCTTCATAGAGTTTAGCGACCTTGTGTTTGCTTTCGACAGCATTCCCGCCATATTCTCTATCACTATCGACCCTTACGTGGTGTTCTTTTCCAACATCTTTGCCATCCTTGGCTTGCGTGCCATGTTCTTCCTCTTGGCAGGCGTAGCCGACAAGTTCTGGCTCTTAAAACCAGGAGTTTCATTCCTCCTGCTCTTCATAGGTATCAAGCTCCTCATCCACGACTTCATCGAAATCGATGCCGTTTGGTCGTTGGTATTCATAGTCTTAGTCCTCGTAGTCAGCATCGTTGGCTCATTAGTGGTTAAGAAGAAAACCGCATAACCATATTGGCTATCTTGCGCCCTATGCAATATAGGGTGGGGGATTACAATCAAGCAGCCTTCAGACATAGGGTTCGTTCCTTGCCTGAAGGCTGTTTTTGTTTGAAAATGACAAAATGACAAATGACAATCTTGACAACGTCACACATTCTGTAATTTCTGATATTTATTACCCTGCACGGCTTCTATCAATCCTTGTCTGCGCCAGTTCTTCAACATCTGATGTACGGAGTTTCGTGAGGTGTTGGCACCCTTCACGGCTATGCTGTGTTGAAAGGCTTGCTCAAAGCTGAAGGTGTTGTCAAGACGTGAGAATATTGAATCGTTTTTGCCTCGCTTCGTTCGTTCCGAAATAATCTGACCACAATAGTCTTTCGACGAGAAGGCGGCTTCTATGCGGTCGCGGAAGAAATACATGGCGTTGTCGATTTGATAGTCTGCCAACACATCGAAGGCTGAAAGGAAGGATGGCTGCTGTAGCTTTACTATCATTTCTTTCCACAGGTTAGGCTGAGTTTTGAGCAGCTTTTCGGCTCCCGACAGTCCGTGCTTGTCGATGAGCTGAGACGCCACTCGGCAAAGCATCAGACAGGTCATCATCCTCATCGTGGTCGGGCAGATACGGAATCGCTGGCGAGCCTTCACCTTGTCGTCGTTCTTCATCGTCTCCAGTCGCACCTGCTCCAGCCATTCTCTACCCTTGGCTTCAAGTTTTGGCAACACCACCTCGCCCTGCATCAATGGCAACAGGTGGGCAATCTGACCAATGCGGTCACGCTGCTTTTCGGTCAATACGTGGAGGTTTTCGGTGAGTGGTGTAAACGTGTTGTCGGGAGTGCGAGCCAAGGCTATTCGGCTTTGGAATCCGTCGGTGTAGTTGGTGACAACTCGATACAGAGCGTCGGGAGTTCCGCACATCACCACGTTCCACAACAGGCGGTCGATATGAACATTCACCGCATCTGCACTTCTTGCCTCTCGCTCGTAGCTTGTGCCGTCGTAGGCTTGGCGCAGCATCACAGAGAAATCGCTCATTGCCGACCGCCATTTCTGCGCCACCGTGTCGGCTTCAGGAGTAAACGAAAAGGCATGTTTGCCCTCTGTATTTGCCAGTCGCTCGGCAAGGTTAGCCACGGTATTGTTCAACGTCAGACAGCGCACAGGCAGCTTCGGCTCTTCGGGCTGATCCTTCTTGTTCTTTGCAGCTCGCTTGCGTGCTCGCCACTCGTCTTCCTGCTGCTGATACATCTTGTCCATCTGTTTCACTTCGCTTGTCCACGCATCAATCACAGGGTCTATGCTTCCCTTGCCTGAGGCGAAATCGCCAGATATGTAAGAGATAAGGTTCAAGGAGTTCATCTTGCCGTGCACATCCACCTTAACGCCTGTTGCCAACATGCCGATGGCAGGACAAATGGCTGTAATCACAGGCAGAGCCAAATGTGGACCAACGGCATCTACCGAATCTTTCACGCCCATTGGCATCTTTGGCAGCGAGTTGAAATAGAACAAATCGTCCTTAGCCAGCGCCTCGTCCAGTCCGTCTGTTTCCGCTTGATTGCCGTCAGAATCCATCAGTCGCTCCTGTCGGATGGCAAGCAGCACGTCCTTCAGTCGCTTTGGCATCTGAGTGCGTTTCTCGCCCAAGGCAGAGTCTATGCAAGCCAACTTTTCCGACTGCGGAAAACCATCGTAACAGGGAATGATTTTATCCAAGAGCTGACGGTCGAAACCGCAAATATGGCGAAGGTTCACAGCAAGCTCAAAAGTCAGCGTGTTGCGATTGTTCTTCACAGGTTCGCATCCGTCGTTGTACATAGCCCACCACTTGCGGATTATTTCCTCATAAGGAATACCGAGATAAGAAAATGAAGAGGGAAGAGTGAAGAGTGAAGAATCCGAGGGAAGTGAAGAGGGAAGAGTGAAGAGTGAAGAATCAGATGGTTTTGCAGCTTCTGTATTCTTTTCAGCTTCCGTTTTCTTTTCAGCTTCCGTTTTCTTTGCTTCTGTATTCACCATTTCGCTGTTGTCAAACAGCTCCTTATCTACGAAGAGCAATTTTTCGCATGGAGGCGTAAAGAACACTCTGGTAATGTCTTTTGCTCCCTTGTCGTATTCCACGCCAAGCAGCTGAGAAGCCCACCTTAGGTTTTCTTCTTGGCTCATTCCTGCTTTGCGTCTGAAAGCTATGTGGTAGCCTTTGCCAGCCGACCGCTCCATCATCAGCAGTCCCAACTCCTCCTTCTTGCTCATCACGAGATTTGGCACACTCGCCATCTTCTGCTCATAGTCGGCAGCCTTTGGGTCGAAGTCGATGTCCATACCAACCGATTTGCTTATTCGAGTAGAGCCTTTCAACGCACCATTCTCGTTAGGCAAGCACGAATAGTTCATCTGCACCATGTGGTGTTTGTCGGCATGCTTGTTGCGCTCTGAATCTCGCAACTGCCGATACTCTTTTTCGTCAGCGACAGGGCGCATTATCTTCGCCCCGTCCTGATAATATATAACATGTACGCTCATTCCTTATCTCCTTAGTTGATAATCGATTAGTGCGTTAGCTCCCTCAGCAGCC
>HF994025.1 GCA_000436915.1 Prevotella sp. CAG:1092
ACTACGGTTCCTTCGCGGCTCTTCATCTTTTCGTTAGGCAACTCTACCATACCGTAAGAGAAGTGAACCAAGTCCTTACCCCACTTGAAACCGAGACGGTCGAGCAGGATAGAGAGTACCTGGAAGTGGTAGTTCTGCTCGTTACCTACTACGTAGATCATCTTGTCGATAGGGAAGTCCTTAAAGCGGAGATCTGCAGTACCGATATCCTGAGTCATATAAACAGAAGTACCGTCAGAACGGAGCAAGAGCTTCTGGTCGAGACCCTCGTTGGTGAGGTCTGCCCATACAGAGTTATCGTCCTTGCGGAAGAAGAGACCCTTCTCTAATCCTTCTTCAACCTTCTTCTTACCCTCGAGGTAAGTATTTGACTCATAATATATCTTGTCGAAACTTACACCCATCATCTTGTAAGTCTCATCGAAGCCAGCATAAACCCAGTTGTTCATCTTCTGCCAGAGTGCACGAACCTCAGGGTCGTTGTTCTCCCACTTTACGAGCATTTCGTGAGCCTCCTTAATCAGCGGAGCCTCTA
>HF994026.1:0-2750 GCA_000436915.1 Prevotella sp. CAG:1092
CTTCACTCTTCCCTCTTCGTTCTTCACTTAGAATACGAATGTTCTAAGTGCCCAGTAGCTTACGATACCGGCGATATATCCTAAGAAAGCAACCCATGAGATGTGCTTCATATACCAGCCGAAGGTAATCTTCTCTAAGCCCATTACAACAACGCCTGCGGCACTACCGATGATGAGCATAGAACCACCCACACCAGCACAGTATGCCAAGAGCTGCCAGAAGATTCCGTCGACAGCCATATCGCCTACAGCCTGTACAGGATACATACCCATACAACCAGCTACGAGAGGCACATTGTCGACAATACTTGATAGCACACCAATGATACCAGTAACGAGATAGTGGTTGCCATCAAACCAAACGTTGAGGCCTTCGCCAAGCTGTGCCAAGGCTCCGATAGTCTGCAAAGAGCCTACTGCCATCAAGATGCCGAGGAAGAAGAGAATGGTAGACATATCGATGCGAGTGAGCATACGGCTTACACGCTTCTGCATACCGTCGCTATCGTCGTGCTCAAGGTGGCGATACATGCTCTCTGTAACGGTCCAAAGAATACCGAGAACAAGCAAAATACCTACGAATGGAGGCAGATGGGTGATGGTCTTGAAGATAGGAACAAAAATCAAACCGCCTACACCAAGGAAGAAGATAAGCTTACGCTGAGAGGCTGTGAGATAGTCTTCGTCTGCGTTTGCTGCCTTCTTAGCTTCCGGTACAACAAGCTCGCCCTTAAGGCTTAGCGAAAGAACGTAGGCAGGGATAACCATAGAAACGATAGAAGGTATCAGTACTTCGCTGATAACACCAGCTGCTGTGATAACGCCCTTGTTCCAAAGCATGATGGTTGTTACGTCGCCAATAGGCGAGAATGCACCACCAGAGTTGGCTGCGATGATGACAAGCGAAGCATAGATGACACGGTCTTTGCGTTCTTTCACAAGCTTGCGCAATATCATAATCATCACTATAGAAGTGGTGAGGTTGTCGAGGATGGCGCTAAGAATAAAGGTCATTATGGCAATACGCCATAGCAATGAGCGTTTACTCTTGGTCTTCAGAGTGTCTTTGACAAAGTTGAAACCGCCATTCTGGTCGACAAGTTCAACGATGGTCATGGCACCCATAAGGAAGAAAATGGTAGTACCGGTTTCACCAAGGTGCTCCTCGATAATCTTGCTCACGGCATTAGCCATCTGACTGTGGTCGACGCTTGCGAGAGCAGGAACAAGAGAGGCTGGGTCGATCATAAAGATGGTCCAGCAGACTACGAACATAAGCAAGGCTATCGCAGCCTTGTTGATTTTAGTTACGCTTTCAATGGCTATGAAAAGATAGCCGATAACGAATGCCAAGATAATGGCAATTGATAGTGTAGACATGATTTTTTAGAAAAGTATATTTGTAATTTGATTAATTAAGGTGCAAACTTACACATTTTTTTTCATACTATCGACCTAATATTGTTTTTTCTACATATTTCTCTATACCTATTTATAAAGTAAGCATATTTACCAATCTCAAAACTTAATGAACAAAAATCAAATAACCATGTTGCTGACATTATTAAAAGAACTATCTTTGCAAACGACTAAACATAAATAGTCAAAAACTAAGCAAATAACTAAACTAAATCACGATATTTAACTATCCGCAAAGATGGAACAATCAAAACATTTCTTTGCTGTCGACCTTGGCGCTACAAGCGGCAGAACTATCATAGGTACTATCGAAAATGGAAAGATGGTGCTCGAAGAGCTTACTCGCTTTGATAATAACCTTATTCAGACTGGTGAACATTTCTATTGGGATATCTACGCTCTGTATAATGAGATTATTAAAGGATTGAAGCTCGTAGCAAAAAAGGAAATCGAAATCCAAAGCATCGGTATCGATACTTGGGGCGTAGATTTTGTATGCGTAGACAAGAATGGTAGCATATTGCGCAACCCTCTTGCTTATCGCGACCCTCACACCTTCGGTAAGATGGAGGAATATTTCGATAAATGTATGCCTAAGGAAAAAGTTTATGATATTACTGGTATACAGTTTATGAACTTCAACTCCCTGTTCCAGCTTTATGCTATGAAGCAGGCACAGGATGTGGCACTCGAAAATGCAGATAAGATATTGTTTGTGCCAGATGCCCTTAGCTATATGCTCACAGGTAAGGCTGTATGTGAATATACTATCGCTTCTACATCGCAGATGCTTGACCCTCGCACTCACGACCTCGACAATTCGCTCGTAGAGAGTGTAGGCTTGAAGCGTAGCCAGTTTGGCGAAATGGTAAACCCTGGTACAAAGATAGGAACTCTTACTCCAGAGGTACAGAAAATGACAGGTCTTGGAGCTATTCCTGTTATCGCTGTTGCTGGTCATGATACAGGTAGCGCCGTAGCTGCTGTGCCTGCTAAGAACGAGAAGTTTGCTTATTTGAGCAGCGGTACATGGAGCCTTATGGGTATCGAGACAAAGAATGCTGTTATCAATGAGCGTAGCTTCGACCTCAACTTCACCAACGAGGGCGGTATAGAGAATACTACTCGATTCTTGAAGAATATCTGCGGTATGTGGATTTATGAGCGTTGCCGTAAGGAATGGAAGGATGCTGAAGGCTTGGGTCATGCAGAGTTGCAGTCGGCAGCTATGAAATGTGAACCTTTCCGCAGCATCATCAATCCTGACGACGAATTGTTTGCAAACCCTGCTTCTATGGTTGAGGCTATCAACGAATATTGCCGTCGCACCA
>HF994026.1:2798-8190 GCA_000436915.1 Prevotella sp. CAG:1092
TTATGCTCAGACATGTCGTTGTATCTTCGACTCTTTGGCTTTGCGCTATCGTCAGGTTATAACATGGCTTAAGGAGTTTGCCGACTTCGATATCGATGTGCTGCATATTATTGGTGGAGGCTCAAAGAATGAATATCTTGACCAGTTTACAGCAAACTCTTGCGGCGTAAAGGTGTTGGCAGGTCCTCAGGAGGGTACAGCTATCGGCAATATCATGCTCCAGGCTAAGGCTGCTGGCATGGTTGACGACATCTGGCAGATGCGCGCCATCATCGCAAATAGCATAGAGCTAAAGGCTTTCGAACCTCAGGACAAGGAGGTTTGGGATGCCGCTTACGAGAAATATCTTGAAATAACAAAATAATATTTAATAAAAACGTAAAACTATAAAAACTAACATGAAAACAGAATTGGTAACAAAGGCTTATGAAGTAGCCAAAGAGCGTTATGCCGAAATCGGTATCGACACAGAAAAAGTATTGAAGCAGTTGCAGGACTTCCATCTCTCTTTGCATTGCTGGCAAGCAGACGACGTAAAGGGATTTGAGGTACAGGCTGGTGCTTTGTCGGGTGGTATTCAGTCGACAGGTGACTTCCCTGGTGCAGCTCGCAACATAGACGAACTCCGTCAGGATATCCTCAAGGCTAAGAGCCTTATCCCTGGTAACCACCGCTTGAATCTTCACGAGATTTATGGCGACTTCAAGGGCAAGGTTGTAGACCGCGACGAGGTGACTGTAGAATACTTCCAGTCATGGATTGATTGGGCTAAGGAGAATAACACTAAGCTCGACTTCAACTCTTCAAGCTTCTCGCATCCAAAGTCAGGAAACCTTTCTTTGGCTAACCCTGATGAGGGCATCCGTCAGTTCTGGGTAGAGCACACAAAGCGTTGCCGTGATATCGCTAATGCTATGGGTGAGGCTCAGAATGATCCATGTATCATGAACCTTTGGGTACACGATGGTTGCAAGGACGTTTCTGTAAACCACGCTTTGTATCGCAACACTTTGAAGAAGTCGCTCGACGAAATCTTCGAGAAGAAGCAGCCTATGATGAAGGATTGTATCGAGGGTAAGGTATTCGGTATCGGTCTTGAGTCGTTTACTGTAGGTTCACACGACTTCTATACAGCTTATGCTGCTCAGAACGATAAGATTTTGACTATCGATACTGGCCACTATCATCCAACAGAGTCGCCAGCTGATAAGGTTTCGGCTGTGCTCCCATTCCTCAAGGAGTTGATGCTCCACGTTTCTCGTCCTGTACGTTGGGACTCAGACCACGTAACAATCATGGATGACCCAACACAGGAGTTGTTCTTCGAGATTGTTCGTGCAAATGCTCTCGACCGCGTACACTATGGTCTTGACTTCTTCGATGGTTCTATCAACCGTATCGGTGCTTACGTTATTGGTTCTCGTGCTGCTCAGAAGTGCATGCTTCGTGCTCTTCTCGAACCAAAGGAGACTATCTCTAAGCTTGAACTTGCTGGCGAAGGCTACAAGGTGCTCGCTCTTATTGAGGAGCAGAAGGCTATGCCATGGCAGGCTGTATACGACGAGTTCTGCGTTCGCAACAATGTTCCTGTTGGTCAGGAATTTATCGCAGACATCGATCAGTATGTTGCTGACGTAACTTCTAAGCGATAAACAATGGAGATTATTATCGGACTACTTATCATAGCTGCTGGAGCATTTTGCCAATCCAGCAGCTATGTTCCTATCAATAAGGTTAAGGACTGGAGCTGGGAAAGCTATTGGATAGTACAGGGCGTTTTTGCTTGGCTGATACTTCCATTGCTTGGCGCTCTGCTCGCTGTGCCTGCAGGACATAACCTATTTGAACTCTTTACTGTTGCTCCAGGATTTAATATCTGGATGACTATATTCTTCGGAATCCTCTGGGGTGTTGGTGGATTGACCTTCGGACTATCTATGCGCTACCTTGGTGTGGCTCTCGGACAGTCTATAGCTCTTGGAACATGTGCAGGACTTGGTACCATTATGGGACCTTTGTTGCTCGATTTGTTTTTCCCTGAGCTTAATGCTCTCAATGCACTTACTATATCTGTTGTAATTGGAGTATTGGTTACTTTGCTTGGTATCGGCGTTATTGGCTATGCTGGCTCTTTGAAGGTTGCATCGTTGTCGGACGAAGAAATGAAGTCGGCAGTTAGCGATTTCAACTTCCCTAAGGGATTGGCTATCGCCATCTTGGCTGGTTTGATGAGTGGATGCTTCAACGTAGGTTTGGAGTTTGGTAAGGATATCAACTTCGGTGCAGATACTCCTGACATGTTTAAAACTCTGCCTGCAACAATGCTCGTTACCTTTGGTGGCTTTATAACAAATGCCATCTACTGCTTCTATCAGAATCAAGTGAACCACACTTGGGGCGATTATAAGAAGAAAGCAGTTTGGGGTAATAACCTTATGTTCTGTTTGCTTGCAGGCGCATTGTGGTATAGCCAGTTCTTTGGCTTGTCGTTGGGCAAAGGATTCCTCACCGAGGCTCCAACTTTGATGACACTTTCGTTCTGTATCCTTATGGCACTCAACGTTACATTCTCTAATGTTTGGGGCATTATCCTTAAGGAGTGGGCAGGATGCAATAAGAAGACTATAGCAGTATTGATATTGGGTATTGCTATTCTTGTGTTCTCAACATTCTTGCCACAGATGATTTAGAATTTTGGTTAGATTAGAATAATTGATATGAAAAAGGCGTGCAACGGATTTCCTTTCGGATTTCAGTTGTACGCCTTTAACTATATATTTATTCAGTTAGTTATTTTGGCAAGTTGAATGCCACGCTCATCTCGTGCATCTGCTCCTGCGACATACCGTCAGGCTCAAAGCCCATGCACTTGGCATCGATGTATATCTTAGCGCTCTTAGAGAGAACGTCAATCTGGTCGAAAGCATCCATAGCATCAAGACCCTTAGCAAAGACTCCGTGCTTCTCCCACATTACAACATCGTAGTCTTCAAGCTCTGCGAGTGTGGCATCAGCAAGCTTAACGCTTCCTGGCAACTCGTAAGGCACAATGCCGAGACCTAATGGGCAGAAAGCCTTTGTTTCAGGAATCATGCTCCAAAGAATGTTTGTAAGCACGTCTTTACCCATGAACTTCTTGTTGTGGCTCATAGCGATGAGCTCGATAGGGTGGGTGTGAACGGTTGCCTTGTAAGCAGAACCACTCTCAATCATGCGGTTGTGAACAGTAAGGTGGCTTGGCAATTCGCTGGTAGGATTAACCACGTTGTCGGCAATGATAACATAGCTTGCGCAGTCGTCAAGGATGCGGATTACAGAACCATTCTCCATAGGCTTGCGAGCAAGGTCGCGCATACGCTTACCTGTTCCCTTGCAATAGAAATAGCAACCTTTGAGATAAGGAAGGGTAACGCCAATCTGCTTAACTTCGCTGATGGCTGGCATCGCTCTAACTTCGTCGTCGATAAGGTCGGTAATGTTTACGGTGATGTTTCCACCGTTACGCTCAGCCCATCCGTTTTGCCACAGATAGCCTGCTACTTCGGCTGTCATCTCAACTTCAGCAGCGAGAGCAGGACGGCCTTCCAAAATACTTTTCATATTGATTTTATTAAATTAGTAACTTGTATTATTGTTATGATGGCAAAGTTACGTATTATAATTCAATCCTACGCCTAAAGATTTGATTTTTTTACAATAGGTTTTGATAAGGAGCTTAAGTGGCAGCACTCGGTAATAAAAAAGAAAACTTCGTATTTCTTTTGTTATTCCACTCGTTTGCACTATCTTTGCAGTATGAATCTTCAAGATACAACAACAGTAAAATGGAGCGAGAATGTAATTATCGCTGATGCTGACTATGTAGACCATGTGGCTTTCGACCTCACGGTTAACTTTGAACGTATGCTGGGCAGACGTGTTCATGCTGCAGATATCAGTCAATGGGCAGTATGCGTGGCACTTGATGGTGGACTAAGACCTGGCGAACATGAAACTCAGTTGGTGTTAGTGCACAATCGCGACTCTAAGAAGATGGACAACTTCAAACCATCTGACTATGAAACAGAACTGAATGCCCAGGCTTTCAAAGATGAACAACTTGGAGAATTCCTTGTTACATCTCTTCCGGTAGAAGATATGGTGACAAAGAATCAGTTTATGGTTGAACTGCTTCAGGCTGTGTTGGCTCAAGAACCTGTTAAGCGTATTATGGTAATACCAAATGCTGATACTCCTGAGCTATATGACGAATTGCGCCATGTGCTGAAGAATGTAGACGATGAGCAGAAACGTGTCACTCTCTTCGCTATGCAACCTATGATGGGTGGCAACTTCCGTCAGGAGATACTCGGATATTCTCTTCTTAGCGCTTTGGGTATCAGAGCTGATGAGATAAAATAAAACTTTCAATATAGAATATTAAACATTAAAAAATAATAGTAAATGAGCAAAGTACTTATGATTGGTGCCGGAGGTGTAGCTACCGTTGCGGCATTTAAGATTGTTCAGAACTCTGACGTTTTTACAGAGTTTATGATTGCAAGTCGTCGTAAGCAGAAATGTGACGACTTGGTAGCTGCCATTAAGGCAAAGGGATATAAGGCTGACATCAAGACCGCACAGGTAGATGCTGACGATGTTGAGCAGTTGAAGGCATTGTTCAACGACTATAAGCCTGAACTCGTTATCAACCTTGCATTGCCTTATCAGGACCTTACAATCATGGATGCTTGTTTGGCTTGCGGATGCAACTATATGGATACCGCGAACTATGAACCAAAGGATGAGGCTCACTTTGAATATTCTTGGCAGTGGGCTTACCGTGAGCGCTTTGAGCAGGCTGGTCTTACTGCTATCCTTGGTTGTGGTTTCGACCCAGGTGTAACAAGCATCTTCACAGCTTATGCTGCTAAGCATCATTTCGATGAGATTCAGTATCTCGATATCGTAGACTGCAATGCAGGTAACCACCACAAGGCTTTCGCTACAAACTTCAACCCTGAAATCAACATCCGAGAGATTACTCAGAAGGGCCTTTACTATGAGAATGGTAAGTATATCGAGACTGAGCCAATGGAGATTCATAAGCCATTGACTTATCCTAATATCGGTCCTCGCGAATCTTACCTCTTGCACCATGAGGAGATTGAATCGTTGGTTATCAACTATCCAACTATCAAGCGTGCACGCTTCTGGATGACATTCGGTCAGCAGTATCTCACATATCTCGACTGCATCGAGAACCTTGGCATGAGCCGTATCGACGAAATTGAGTATGAGGCTCCATTGGCTGATGGTACAGGTACAGCTAAGGTTAAGATTGTGCCATTGCAGTTCTTGAAGGCTGTGTTGCCTAACCCACAGGATCTTGGCGAGAACTATGAGGGCGAGA
>HF994026.1:8229-16135 GCA_000436915.1 Prevotella sp. CAG:1092
TGCCGCATTCGTGGTTTGAAGGATGGCAAGGAGCATACCTATTATATATATAATAACTGTAAGCACCAGGATGCTTACAACGAGACTGGCATGCAGGGTGTTTCTTATACCACAGGTGTGCCTGCTATGATTGGCGCTATGATGTTCTGCAAGGGTCTTTGGAGAAAACCAGGTGTTCACAATGTTGAGGAGTTTGATCCAGATCCATTCATGGAAGAGCTCAACAAGCAGGGATTGCCTTGGCACGAGCAGTTTGATGGCGACTTGGAACTTTAATACTCCATCAGTTTCTTAACCCCAATAACTTCACAAATTAATATTTATGGCTAAAGAAAACGAAGACACACAGAAGGCTATGCAAGAGGGTAAACTGAAAGCCCTGCAAGCAGCCATGTCAAAGATAGAAAAAGATTTCGGTAAAGGCTCTATCATGCGTATGGGTGATGAGCAGATTGAGAATGTAGAGGTTATCCCTACTGGTAGCATCGGTCTTGATGTGGCTCTTGGCGTAGGCGGCTATCCAAAAGGACGTATCATCGAGATTTATGGTCCTGAGTCGTCGGGTAAGACTACTCTTGCAATCCATGCTATTGCTGAGGCTCAGAAGAATGGCGGTATTGCGGCATTCATCGATGCAGAGCATGCTTTCGACCGTTTCTATGCTGCCAAGCTTGGTGTAGATGTCGACAATCTGTGGATATCTCAGCCAGATAATGGTGAGCAGGCTTTGGAGATTGCTGATCAGCTGATACGCTCAAGCGCTATCGATATCATTGTTATCGACTCTGTGGCTGCGCTTACTCCTAAAAAGGAGATTGAGGGCGATATGGGCGATTCGGCAGTAGGTCTACAGGCACGACTCATGAGTCAGGCTTTGCGTAAGCTTACTTCTACGATATCTAAGACCAACACCACTTGTATCTTCATCAACCAGTTGCGCGAGAAGATTGGTGTGATGTTTGGTAACCCTGAAACAACCACTGGTGGTAATGCTTTGAAGTTCTACTCAAGCGTGCGTCTTGATATCCGCAAGGTTACAGCTATCAAGGATGGTGACCAGATAATAGGTAACCAAGTACGTGTGAAGGTAATCAAGAACAAGGTTGCTCCTCCTTTCCGTAAGGCTGAGTTTGAAATCATGTTTGGCGAGGGTATCTCTAAGATAGGTGAAATCCTCGACCTTGGCGTTGACTACGGAATAATCCAGAAGTCAGGCTCATGGTTTAGCTACAACGGAACAAAACTGGCACAGGGTAGGGATGCCACAAAGGCTATGCTAAGAGATAATCCAGAATTGTGCGAAGAGCTCGAAGGACTTATCAAGCAAGCTATTGCTGATAAGAAGGAAGAATAAAACAATTTATCAACCAATATCTGACAAGGCTGCATGCTATTAGTCGCAAAGACTATGGTGTGCAGCCTTTTTCTGTCAAATTGTCATATTGCTGTCGCATCTCCCATAGTCATATTCCTTTGGCACATGGTTTGCAAATATATCGGTGTTCATGTGTGGTGCATGTATATAATAATATGTATAATAACAAAAAATAAATATAACTATGGGAAAGATTATTGGAATCGACTTAGGAACTACAAACAGTTGCGTTGCTGTATTCGAAGGCAACGAACCAGTAGTAATCGCAAATAGCGAAGGTAAGCGTACAACACCTTCTGTTGTAGGCTTCGTAAAGGATGGTGAACGTAAGGTTGGTGACCCTGCAAAGCGTCAGGCTATCACAAACCCAAAGAACACCGTTTATTCTATCAAGCGTTTCATGGGTGAGACATACGAGCAGTGCGCTAAGGAAGTTACTCGCGTACCTTATACTGTAAGTAACGAGGGTGGTTTCCCACGTGTAGACATCGAAGGTCGTAAGTATACTCCACAGGAAATCTCTGCTATGATTCTTCAGAAGATGAAGAAGACTGCTGAAGACTATCTCGGACAGGAAGTTACTGAGGCTGTCATCACCGTTCCTGCTTACTTCTCTGACTCACAGCGTCAGGCTACTAAGGAGGCTGGACAGATTGCAGGTCTTGATGTAAAGCGTATCGTTAACGAGCCAACTGCTGCAGCTCTTGCTTATGGTGTAGACAAGGCTGACAAGGATATGAAGATTGCCGTATTCGACCTTGGTGGTGGTACTTTCGATATCTCTATCCTTGAGTTCGGTAGCGGTGTATTTGAGGTTCTTTCTACTAATGGTGATACTCACCTTGGTGGTGATGACTTCGACCAGGTAATCATCGATTGGCTCGTTCAGGGATTCAAGGCTGATGAGGGTATCGACCTTACAAAGGATCCAATGGCTATGCAGCGCTTGAAGGAGGCTGCAGAGAAGGCTAAGATAGAGTTGTCTTCTACAACTTCAACAGAAATCAACTTGCCTTATATCAGCGCAGAGGGTGGTATGCCTAAGCACTTGGTTAAGACTTTGACTCGTTCACAGTTCGAGCAGTTGGCACACAACCTTATTCAGGCTTGTCTCGTACCTTGCCAGAATGCTATGCGTGACGCTAAGCTTCAGACATCAGATATTGATGAGGTTATCCTCGTAGGTGGTTCAAGCCGTATCCCTGCCGTTCAGACTTTGGTTAAGAATTACTTCGGCAAAGAGCCTTCAAAGGGTGTAAACCCAGATGAGGTTGTTGCTGTTGGTGCTGCTATCCAGGGTGCTGTGCTTACAGGTGATAAGAGCGATATCGTTCTTCTTGATGTTACTCCTCTTACCCTCGGTATCGAGACCATGGGTGGTGTGATGACAAAGCTTATCGAGGCTAACACTACAATTCCTTGCAAGAAGAGTGAGACATTCTCTACTGCTGTCGACAATCAGACTGCTGTAACAATCCATGTTCTTCAGGGTGAGCGTCCAATGGCTGCACAGAATAAGTCTATCGGTCAGTTCAATCTTGAGGGTATTGCCCCAGCTCGTCGTGGTGTTCCTCAGATTGAGGTTACATTCGATATCGATGCTAACGGTATCTTGAATGTTAGCGCTAAGGATAAGGCTACAGGTAAGGAGCAGGCTATCCGTATCGAGGCTTCAAGCGGCTTGAGCGAGGAGGAAATCAAGCGTATGAAGGCTGAGGCTGAGCAGAATGCTGCTGCTGATAAGGCTGAGCGTGAGCGTGTAGATAAGATGAATCAGGCTGACTCTATGATCTTCACTACCGAGAACTTCTTGAAGGATAATGGTGATAAGATTCCTGCAGACCAGAAGCCTGGTATTGAGTCTGCTCTCCAGCAGCTCAAGGATGCTCATAAGGCTGGCGACGTTGCCGCTATCGATTCTGCTATCAACAACCTCAATCAGGTTATGCAGGCTGCTTCTGCTCAGATGTATCAGGGAGCTCAGGGTGCTCAGTCAGGTGCTGATGCCGGCTTCAATGGTGCTCAAGGCGGTCAGCAGGCTGGTGGTCAGAATGACAATGTCCAGGATGCAGACTTTGAGGAGGTCAAGTAAGTTTGATAAACAAATAACAAGCAATTATAGAAATCCCGTATAACTCAAGTAGTTATGCGGGATTTTGCTTTTAGTTAAACTTTGTATAATCTGCTCTATTTTCAGGATTTTATCGTATATTTGCACCAAATCGTTAACGCGACACTTTGGTCGGTGATGTTCAACAAACAGTAGTAACACCTTATTATATATAATATTTATGGCTCAGGCAAAATACGAGATTCGAAGGAAATGTCCTATCTGTGGCGCTGTATTCCAGATACGCACCATCGATTCTGTGTATTGTTCCAAACAATGCTCAGATGTTGCCTACAAGAGGAAGAAGGACAGAGAGGCAAAAGAAGCAAAGTATGAACAGCTGGCTAAAGAGATTCCTGACATCAGAGAATTCCTTTCTGTTCAGGAGGCCGTTGCCGTTTATTGCGTTGAACGAGACACCTTGTATCGCGAGATTCGTAAAGGCAAGATTCCAGCTGTCAACCTTGGTACAAAGCAACTGAGATTGAACCGTGCCGACCTAGAACAGCGTTACCCAAGAAGAAAGAAGGTAAGGAAGGCTGCCCAGAAGCCCATTCCTAAGACCTATAATATGGAACCTGAGAACTGCTATACCATCGGAGAAATTTCGAAGAAGTTCAGAATTCATGATTCATCCGTATGGGCGCATATACGCAAGTTCTCCATCCCTACCCGACAGATAGGAAACTATGTTTACGCTCCAAAATCAGAAATCGACAAACTCTATAAATCTATCAAGTTATGAAGACTCCAATGAAGCGCACGGTATTCAAGGTAATACTCCGCAAATCCGAATACAAAGAGCAGTGGTCATTGCTCATTGAAAGTTTTCCTGTCTTTGAGCCTGGCAAGGATAAGCCTCTTCGCAAACATGAACCACTTGGGCGGTTTATAACTACTCCTATCTTTGATAAGAATAGTTCTGGTAGGACATTGGCTGATGGTAAAGCCTACTATCGCCCCAAGCGTGATGCCAATGGAATCATCCTGTGCCGTTCACAAAAGGACCAAGAGGCATGTATCTTTGCCGATAAGGTTCGTGACCTTCGACAGCACGAATACGATAATCAGTCATTGTACACAGATAGTGAGGCTGAACAAGCAGCTCAAAACGAAAGAGCAAAGTGTGACTTCATCAAGTACTTTGACGAGTTGAAGGAGAAACGTCATAGAAATAGCTCCAAGTCAATTCAAGTAAACTGGAGCCGAGAGCTGGCATTGATGAAACTATACACAGGCAACAAGCCTCTTCCATTTGGCTGCATTGACCTAACGCTGATTGAAGATTACAGAGATTATCTTCTGAATGCGCCTAAAGGTGGAGGTAAGTCTGGTACCATATCGGCAAATACTGCTTCTACCTATTTCTCCATCTTCAAGGCTGGACTTCATCAAGCATTCATTGATGGCTACCTCAATATTGACCTTGCAGCCAAAGTGAAGAACATATCTTACGAGGAAAGCCAACGTGAATACCTCACATTGGAAGAACTCAACCAACTGGCTTCCACTCCATGCGAAAGTGACATCCTCAGGAGAGCAGCCCTTTTCTCTGCATTGACAGGACTGCGCCACTGTGATATCAAGCAGTTGAAATGGCGTGATGTGGTGAAAGATGAGGGGCACTATAGACTTCTTTTCACCCAGCAGAAGACCAAAGGTGTAGAGTACATGCCGATTTCTGACCAAGCCTATTTGCTATGTGGTGAACGAGGCGATGCAGACCGACTTGTTTTTGAAGGTTTGCAGGATCCGTCATGGATTAACCGGCCTGTCAAGAAATGGATTGAGGCATCTGGTATCACGAAACACATAACCTTCCACTGTTTCCGTCATACTTATGCCACATTACAACTTACCAATGGCACAGACATCTATACCGTCAGCAAGATGCTTGGCCATAGAAAGGTGACCACAACACAGATATACGCTAAGATTGTCGATGAGAAGAAAGAAGCCGCTGCTGATGCAATCCGCATTTCCCTCTCAAACGACCAGATCAAGTCTCCCGACGGTTCCAATCATCAGTAGAAATCATAACGCTATAGCAAGTCGATTTTCATAGCGACTTTCACGTCATTTTTCAAGAAGCCATTCACATTCACGTGTGAGTGGCTTCTTTCGTTTTTACCCCTTTTTCTATCCAAAAAAATGATGATTTGATGGTGATTCAAATCACCACAAAATCACCATAAAATTATTTTTCTTTTATTTGATTATTTATTATGTCTGACTATCAGTAAGTTGCACGAATTAAGCGAATATAAAAATGATGGACTTATGGTGGACAGAATCATGCCGAAATCACCTTTGCTTTTAACGATACTTTTGCAGTCGCTTTCTTACCAAAGAGAGTGACTGTAGCATATCGCTGCAGCCAACTTTAACACAATTCTATAATGAATAATGATGTTCTTTCATTCGATGCAATGCCACAAATGGTGGCTACCATCCTCAAGAAGTTGGAGACGCTTGAACAGAAGTTCGACGTTCTGCAGTCAAACAACAATGTAGAGGCTGATGCCTGGTTCTCTCTGCAAGACCTATGCAATTACCTCCCTAACCATCCTGCCGAACAGACAGTTTACGGTTGGACAAGTAATCGCACCATTCCTTATCATAAGAATGGTAAGAGTATCATTTTCCGTAAATCGGAAATTGACAACTGGTTAATGCAGACCTCTCGTAAATCTGTCAATGACATCTACGATGAAGCGCGTGCATACGTAGCGAACAGCTCAATGAGACGAGGAATGTAATATGACGTACATTGATTACATGAATCAGTTCTGGCGTGCTTCAGCTATGGAGTACATGTCCACCAGCGAGGTTGCACTCTACGCTTTCATAGTGAACGAGTGCAACCAACACCGCTGGAACATGCCAGTGCCATGCTCTACGGTACGGATCTGCGAGATGCTGCACATGTCCAAACAGACACTTTGCACCGCTCGTAAGAATCTTGCCAAGCGTGGACTTATCTCTTTTACTGAAGGCAAATCACGTCATGTACCGTCTAAATATTCACTACTAATTTGGACGGATAACTTGACGGTAGAGTTGACGGATGGATTGACGGCAGACTTTACCCCTTTAAAAGATAAAGAGAAAGATAATTTTAATAAAAAGGATTCTGTCAAAAATTTAAGCAATGGAAAAGAAACTCACAATCGACGTAGAGGCATTAAAGAAATCTCTACTACAGCGTCGCCCTATGAAGGCTCGTTTTAAGTTACCCATGTCTGAAGACGAGGCGTATGCCTATCTGTTAGCAGCAATGATGGCTGAGGTGGAATATCGCCACCGTAGCTTCTGTACTAGCGAGGATATGGAGAATCAACTTCATGAGATAGCTCATTGGCTTACCTCGTCATCACCCAAGTTCGGTATGCTACTATGTGGTGGTTGTGGTAATGGCAAGAGCACCATGCTCAAAGCATTCCAACAGCTACTAAACAATCTGCGTATTCCGAAATCATTCAACGATGGCACATACGGAATCCAGATAGTGGATGCGAAGTACATTGCATACCTGTGCAAGAACAACTATGAGGCATACCGCAAACTCATCAGTATGGATATGCTTGGCATCGATGACCTTGGTACAGAGCCTTCGGAGGTGATGGATTATGGCAATGTCTATACTCCTGTTATTGACTTGCTGACAAAGCGCTACGAAGAGCAACTTTTTACCATCATCACCACTAACCTCACTCCACAACAAATCAGAGAACACTACGATGACCGCATCGCAGACCGTCTCAACGAGATGGTGGAGAAAATAGTATTCAAGAACGGTACATATCGCAATAATTAACTAATTCACAAACTTTTTAAAACTTGTAAAATTATGATTTCAAACATCAAGACCGTGACACTAAGATTGTCACAGAAGGAATTCAATTTCCTTATGAATGGCATTAATGCCAAGTTCTTCATGGACATCATGTCCCATCTCACAGCATCGTTTTCTATGGATGAAGACGATACAGATCCCCAACTCGTGTATGGGCCTACAGCCTTCTTCCATCTCTACGAACTCGCAGAGCGTTGGGAGGTTGCTCCAAAGGATGTGCTCCACATCATGTTCAACCTGGAGCAGAATGGATTGATAAAGTATTCACTCTCCGAGAATGAATTCGCTATCGAGCCATGTATCACAAGTTTCATCTCTACTGATGATGTGGTGCATAAGGGGACTAATTGCGACACTCATCTTGATGAACTTTGCTTTGATATGATGACTAAAAAGCAGATTTCTGAAGCTATCGCTCGTTACGACAGCTTGATCACTCTTCATTTCCCTATGGTTACACTCAAGGCATTCTCTCTCAAAAAAACGAGAATGAGTACACTTACGAGAGCATCAACGGAGTTGTAGTGAATCCCTAACTGCTAACGGAGAATGGCTGGCTGTCGAG
>HF994026.1:16219-18203 GCA_000436915.1 Prevotella sp. CAG:1092
AAAGGAGCCTGAATTTTCGTACTCTCTAAACAAGAAGTGTCAATGTCCGACAATCCGCTTCGCTACTTGCCAAACGGTTTGACCTCTTGCAATACTCGCAGGCTCGCATCGAGTTGACCAATCCCAAATATAACTTGACGACAAACCCATCTACAAATGAATAAGACAATAGAATACAAAGGGCGCAATCCACGTATCACCGTGTGTTATACGCCCGAAGAGAACCAGAGAATTATAGAGATGGCTTCGGCCTGTGGGCTGAAGAAAAGCCAGTATATCCACGACACATCTTTGGGGCAGGAGCCAAAAGTAATGATGAGCGATAAAGAGGCTGATGCCTTGATGTCGCTGAAAGCAGCCCGAGGTGAACTGGTCCTGATTAAGAATGCTCTTCATGGCACTACCCAAGAACAACGTAAGAAGTACTTCCGCAACGAGCAGTTCATGCGCCAGTGGATGGAAGGTGTAAACAGCCTTATCCGCAGATTAGTAGAAATTGAAAGTATGTTCAAAAGATAATGGTATGATAGCAAAAGCGAGGTCTATATCGCATGGCTCAGCCATGACGAACTATGCCACCAAGCATAATCGTGCGGACATAGTGCTGGCACGCAACCTTGGCGATGGGCTTACTCCTCTCGCCATGTGGGGAGCGATGGAAACCATCCATCAGAAGTACGAACCGAAATTCAGGCGCAAGCCCGTTACCAAGCCGACACTTCGGATGGAGGTTTCCCCATCCCTTGAAGAAACAAAGGGGTGGACACTCAATGACTGGTACTACTATGCGATTCGGTTTCTTGATGAGTTCAAGAAAGAAGTCCAAGCCAAGGAGGGTAAGAAGAAAGGAAAAGGCAAGTTCAACCTGGACCGAGCACAGATTTTTGCCTGTCTTCACTTTGATGCGAAGTCTGGCATACCTCACCTTCACATCCTCATCAACCGCATCGACCTTGATGGAAACCTGATGAATGACTCCTTCATTGGCGATAGTGCAGTCAAGGCTGCCCATACCATCAACGTTGAACGTGGTTGGGAGTTGCCCGAGGATATTCATGAGGCTCACGAGAAGGAGATAACGGAAGCATGTTATGACATTCTTCGTGGAATGTCAAGCTACGACTGGAGCAGTTATAAGCACGGGCTTGAAAGTCGTGGTTACAAAGTCCATGAACAACGTGACAAACAAGGTGTATTACATGGATATACCATACTTCGTGGTAACTCCCGTTTCAAGTCATCCACGTTGGGCAAAGGTCGTAACTTGACCATTCCCAAACTTGAAGCCACATGGAAGAAGCTTCATCCTGTAGCTCCAAGCGTTGATAAGCCCGGTTATACTATTGGCACCACTCAGACTACAGAACGAAAGTCGTTCACAGAACACAATTCTGCACATCAGAGCGTCGCCCAATCCAAGCCAGAAGCGCCATCTATCTTCAGGAAGATATTGTCTGTTGATGGAAAGAATTATTCCATCACAATGCCAGTAGATGCTTACAAGGCTATGAAGGAGACCATCGAATCACCTGACGAATCTGTGCCTATTGAAAACGTCTTGAATGTGGCTATACTGCTGTTCATGAACTACGTTGATGCTGCCACAACCGTTTCTGAATCCTGTGGTGGCGGTGGCTCCACACCATCAAACTGGGGGAAAGACGATGATGAGGATGAGCGTGAGAAGGCACGACGCTGTGCACAACATGCCAACTGGCTATGCAAACCAATTAGAAAATATAAAGGTCCACACCGTTAAATACAATTTGTTATGTCCAAATATAGTAATCTTGTCGAAGAAATCGACAAACAGGAAGAGGTCAAGGAACAAAAGGCTAACCTTGACAGTGAACTTCAACTTCTTAAGCAAGCTATAAACGACTTGCACGATAGCATTCAAAAAGTTGAGAAGGCTCGCAAAGACGGAACAGATATGGTGATTGCGATGAAAGCTGCCACCGACAGTATGGATATGGCTGTTTTC
>HF994027.1 GCA_000436915.1 Prevotella sp. CAG:1092
TGTAAAGGCTGTTAAGGAGGCTTGTGGTCTTGGCTTGAAGGAAGCTAAGGATTTGGTAGACGGCGCTCCTGCTAAGATCAAGGAAGGCATCTCTAAGGACGAGGCTGAGAACTTGAAGAAGGCTATCGAGGAGGCTGGTGCCAAGATCGAGATTAAGTAAGCTTATACATTCTCATTTAGAATATTGGTTAGGATTTGCCCAGTCGGTGAGTCCTAACCTTTTCTTTTCTCTAAGCTCGTCGATTTACCGACAGCTTTTCTTCATGCCACATAGTTTTTAGGCATGATGTCTTTTCATCAAGACCAATTTTATTAGTTTTTATGGCTACAAAGATAATCGATAATAGAGTAAATTTTGCCAGCGTTCACAATCCGTACCCATATCCGGATTTCCTCGATGTGCAGTTGAAGTCATTCCGCGACTTCCTTCAGTTGGATACTCCCCCCGAGGAACGCAAGAACGACGGTCTGTATAAGGTGTTCTCAGAGAATTTCCCTATAACAGACACGCGTAATAACTTCGTGCTTGAGTTCCTTGACTACTATATTGACCCTCCTCGTTATAGCATCGATGAGTGCTTGGAGAGAGGACTTACATATAGTGTTCCATTGAAGGCTAAGATGAAGCTGTATTGTACTGACCCTGATCATGAGGATTTCGGTACTGTTATCCAGGATGTTTTCTTGGGTACTATTCCTTACATGACCAGCAATGGTACATTTGTAATCAATGGTGCAGAGCGTGTCGTAGTGGCTCAGTTGCATCGTTCTCCTGGTGTATTCTTTAGCCAGGGTGTTCATGCTAACGGTACTGTTCTCTACAGTGCGCGTATCATTCCTTTCAAGGGTTCTTGGATTGAGTTTGCAACCGACATCAACAATGTGATGTATGCCTATATCGATCGTAAGAAGAAGTTGCCTGTTACAACTCTTCTCCGTGCTATCGGCTTTGAGAGCGATAAGGACATTCTTCGCATATTCGACTTGGCAGAGGAAGTTAAGGTTAACAAGAAGAACCTTAAGGATGCCATCGGTAAGCGTCTTGCTGCTCGTGTATTGAAGAGCTGGAATGAAGACTTCGTTGATGAGGATACTGGTGAAGTAGTATCTATTGAGCGTAACGAGGTTGTTATGGAGCGCGAAACCGAGATTACTGAGGATAACGTTACTGATATCCTTGAGAGCGGTGCTTCTACAATCCTTCTTCATAAGGATGCAGAGGCTGCTAACAAGTTTACCATTATCTTCAACACTCTTGCTAAGGACCCAAGCAACTCTGAGAAAGAGGCTGTTACTTATATCTATCGTCAGCTCCGTAATGCTGACCCTGCAGATGATGCAAGTGCTCGTGAAGTATTCCAGAACTTGTTCTTCTCAGACAAGAGATATGACCTTGGTGAGGTTGGTCGCTACCGTATCAACAAGAAGCTCGGTTTGGATACAGATATGGATGTACGCGTTCTTACACGTGACGACATTATAGAGATTATCAAGTATCTCATCCAGCTCGTTAACTCTAACGCTACTGTCGACGATATCGACCACTTGTCAAACCGTCGTGTTCGTACCGTTGGTGAGCAGTTGGCAAACCAGTTCTCTGTAGGTCTTGCTCGTATGAGCCGCACTATCCGTGAGCGTATGAACGTACGTGACAATGAGGTGTTCACACCAACAGACCTTATCAACGCCAAGACTATTTCAAGCGTTATTAATACCTTCTTTGGTACCAACCCGCTTTCACAGTTCATGGACCAGACCAACCCACTTGCTGAGGTAACTCACAAGCGTCGTCTGTCTGCCCTCGGTCCTGGTGGTCTTTCGCGTGAGCGTGCAGGTTTCGAGGTTCGTGACGTTCACTATACACACTATGGTCGTCTTTGTCCTATTGAGAGTCCTGAAGGACCTAACATCGGTCTTATATCTTCTCTCTGTGTATATGCTACTATCAACGAGCTCGGCTTTATCTCTACTCCATATCGTAAGGTTACAAATGGTGTAGTTGATATGGACAACAAGGATGTTGTATACCTCACCGCAGAGGAGGAGGAAAACCACATCATCGGTCAGGGTAATGCTCCATTGAACGAGGATGGTACATTCATTCGCAAGGTCGTTAAGTGCCGTCAGGATGCTGACTTCCCTGTAGTTCCTCCTACAGATGTTGATTTGATGGACGTTGCTCCACAGCAGATTGCTTCTGTATCAGCAGGACTTATCCCATTCCTCGAGCATGATGACGGTCACCGTGCATTGATGGGATGTAACATGATGCGTCAGGCAGTACCATTGCTCCATAATGATGCTCCTATCGTTGGTACCGGACTCGAGAAGCAGGTGTGCGAGGACTCTCGTACTATGATCACTGCTGAGGGCGAGGGTGTCATCGAATATGTAGACGCAACAACAATCCGTATACTTTATGATCGTACTGAGGACGAGGAGTTCGTAAGCTTCGAGCCTGCCTTGAAGGAATATCGTATTCCAAAGTTCCGCCGTACGAACCAGAATATGACCATCGACCTTCGTCCTATCTGCTCTAAGGGACAGAGAGTGAAGGCTGGTGACATCCTTACTGAGGGTTATGCAACAGAAAATGGTGAGTTGGCTCTTGGCCGCAACCTCCTCGTTGCTTACATGCCTTGGAAGGGTTACAACTATGAGGATGCTATCGTTCTTTCTGAGCGTATGGTTCGCGATGACGTTCTTACTTCTGTTCACGTTGACGAGTATTCACTCGATGTTCGCGAAACAAAGCGTGGTATGGAAGAGTTCACAAGCGATATTCCTAACGTAAGCGAGGAAGCTACTAAGGACCTTGATGCTAATGGCGTTATCCGCGTAGGTGCTCGTGTAGAGCCAGGCGACTTGATGATTGGTAAGATTTCTCCTAAGGGAGAGAGCGATCCTTCACCAGAAGAGAAACTTCTTCGTGCAATCTTTGGTGACAAGGCTGGTGATGTTAAGGATTCTTCTTTGAAGGCCAACCCATCATTGAGCGGTATCGTTATTGATAAGAAGATGTTCGCTCGCGCTCAGAAGACTCGTGAGTCTAAGAAGCAGGATAAGATTATCCTTGCTAAGATTGATGAGGAGTATGAAGCAAAGAACAATGACCTTAAGGATATCCTCGTTGACAAGCTTATGACTCTTACAGAGGGTAAGGTTTCACAGGGTGTTAAGGACTATACTGGTGCTGAGATTATCACTAAGGGTACTAAGTTTACTGTTACAGCTTTGAAGAACCTCGAGTACGACGGCATTCAGTCTAATGACTGGACAGGCGACGAGCATACCGATGGTCTTATCTCTAAGCTCATCATGAACTACATCCGCAAGTATAAACTTTTGGATGCAGAAATGAAGCGTCGTAAGTTTGCTATCACTATCGGTGATGAACTTCCTTCAGGAATTCTTCAGATGGCTAAGGTCTACATCGCTAAGAAGCGTAAGATTGGTGTAGGTGATAAGCTTGCAGGTCGTCACGGTAACAAGGGTATCGTATCTAAGATCGTACGTATGGAGGATATGCCATTCCTTGAGGACGGTCGTCCTGTTGACTTGGTATTGAACCCACTGGGTGTGCCTTCACGTATGAACCTTGGTCAGATTTTCGAGGCAATCCTCGGTGCTGCTGGACGTAAGCTCGGTGTTAAGTTTGCTACTCCTATCTTCGACGGTGCTAAACTCGAAGACCTCGGTGAGTGGACAGACAAGGCAGGATTGCCACACCTCTGCTCTACATATCTTTATGATGGTGAAACAGGTCAGCGTTTCGACCAGCCTGCTACTGTAGGTGTGACATACTTCCTTAAGCTCGGTCACATGGTTGAGGACAAGATGCACGCACGTTCTATCGGTCCTTACTCACTCATCACTCAGCAGCCTCTTGGAGGTAAGGCACAGTTTGGTGGACAGCGTTTCGGAGAGATGGAAGTTTGGGCTCTTGAGGCATTTGGTGCAAGCCACGTTCTTCAGGAGGTTCTCACCATTAAGTCTGACGATGTCGTTGGTCGTTCTAAGGCTTATGAGGCTATTGTCAAGGGCGATGCTATGCCAACACCAGGTATCCCTGAGTCTCTCAATGTGCTTTTGCATGAGCTTCGCGGTCTTGGACTAAGTATTAAACTCGATTAAAGGAAAAGAAAATGGCTTTCAAAAAAGATATTAAGGTAAAGAATAATTTCACGAAGATTACCATTGGTCTCGCTTCACCACAGGAGATACAGGAAAATTCGTATGGTGAGGTTACAAAGCCTGAAACCATCAATTACCGTACCTACAAACCTGAGCGTGATGGCTTGTTCTGCGAGCGTATCTTTGGTCCTACTAAGGACTATGAGTGCGCCTGCGGTAAGTACAAGCGTATTCGCTATAAGGGCATTGTCTGCGACCGATGCGGTGTTGAGGTTACTGAGAAGAAGGTTCGTCGTGAGCGTTCTGGTCACATCGAGCTTGTTGTTCCGGTAGCTCATATCTGGTACTTCCGTTCTTTGCCTAACAAGATAGGTTATCTTCTTGGTCTTCCTACCAAGAAACTTGATGCCGTAATATACTATGAGAAGTATATCGTTATCAAGCCAGGTGCCCTTGAGGGACGTAAGGATGAAGAGGGTATTGAGGACTTGAATGGTTCTCATAAGTATGACCTCCTTTCAGAGGATGAGTATCTCGAAATCATTGATAAGAAGCTCGATCCTAACAACGACCTCCTTGAGGATGATGATCCTAACAAGTTCATCGCTAAGATGGGTGCCGAGGCTGTTTACGACCTGTTGGCAGATTTGGATCTCGATAGCTTGAGCTATGAGCTCCGCGACCATGCTAACAACGACTCAAGCCAGCAGCGTAAGACTGAGGCTTTGAAGCGTTTACAGGTTGTAGAGGCTTTCCGTACTTCTCAGGAGACAAACCGTCCAGAGTGGATGATCATGAAGATTATCCCTGTTATCCCACCAGAGCTTCGTCCTTTGGTACCATTGGATGGTGGACGTTTTGCTACATCCGACCTCAACGACCTCTATCGTCGTGTTATCATACGTAACAACCGTTTGAAGCGTCTTATGGAGATTAAGGCTCCTGAGGTTATCCTTCGTAACGAGAAGCGTATGTTGCAGGAAGCTGTCGACTCACTCTTCGACAACAGCCGTAAGGGTTCTGCCGTTAAGAGCGAGAGCAACCGTCCATTGAAGTCTCTCTCTGACTCTTTGAAGGGTAAGCAGGGTCGTTTCCGTCAGAACTTGCTCGGTAAGCGTGTTGACTACTCTGGTCGTTCGGTTATCGTCGTAGGTCCTGAGCTCAATATGGGCGAGGTTGGTTTGCCTAAGCTTATGGCTGCCGAGCTCTATAAGCCATTCATCATCCGTAAGCTCATTGAGCGCGGTATCGTGAAGACTGTAAAGAGCGCTAAGAAGATAGTAGACCGTCGTGAGCCTGTTATCTGGGATATCCTTGAGAACGTGATGAAGGGTCATCCTGTTATGCTTAACCGTGCCCCTACACTTCACCGTTTGTCTATCCAGGCATTCCAGCCTAAGCTTATCGAGGGTAAGGCTATTCAGCTCCACCCATTGGCATGTACAGCGTTCAACGCCGACTTCGATGGTGACCAGATGGCTGTTCACTTGCCATTGAGCAATGAGGCAATCCTTGAAACACAGGTATTGATGCTTCAGAGCCATAACATCTTGAATCCTGCTAATGGTGCTCCTATCACCGTTCCTTCACAGGATATGGTGCTCGGTTTGTACTATATCACCAAGATTCGTCCAGGTGCTAAGGGCGAGGGCTTCACATTCTATGGTCCTGAAGAGGCTATCATCGCATATAATGAAGGTCGTTGCGACCTCCACGCTTTAGTAAAGGTTATTGTCAACGACCTTGTTGATGGTAAGATAGAGAAGCGTATGGTAGAAACCTCAGTTGGTCGTGTTATCGTAAATGGTATCATTCCTGACGAGGTAGGTTTCTTCAACGATATCATCTCTAAGAAGACTCTTCGCGGTATTATCGCTGATGTTATCAAGGCTGTGGGTATGGCTCGCGCTTGTGCATTCCTCGACGGTATCAAGAACCTCGGTTATCGTATGGCTTACGTAGCAGGTCTTTCGTTCAACCTCGACGATATCATCATCCCTAAGGAGAAAGTTGAAATCGTTGATAAGGGTAACAAGGAGATTGAGGCTATCATGGACAACTATAACATGGGTTTCATCACCGACAAGGAGCGTTACAATCAGGTTATCGATACATGGACTCACGTTAACACCGACCTTAAGAAGACTCTGATGAAGCAGATGACAGAGGCTGACCAGGGATTTAACGCTGTATATATGATGCTTGACTCTGGTGCCCGTGGTTCTGCCGACCAGATTGCTCAGCTTGCTGGTATGCGTGGTCTTATGGCAAAACCTCAGAAGGCTGGTGCCGAGGGTGCTCAGATTATAGAAAACCCTATCCTCTCTAACTTTAAGGAGGGTATGTCTGTGCTTGAGTACTTTATCGCATCTCACGGTGCCCGTAAGGGTCTTGCGGATACCGCGATGAAGACTGCCGATGCTGGTTACCTTACACGTCGTCTTGTTGACGTTTCTCACGACGTCATCATTACAGAGGAAGACTGTGGTACACTCCGTGGTCTCCAGTGCACAGCCTTGAAGAATGGTGACGAGGTCATCTCTTCTCTTGGTGAGCGTATCCTCGGTCGTGTATCAGTTCATGATATTGTTGATCCTACAACTGGCGATGTTATCGTTAATGCTGGCGAGGAAATCACAGAGGATAAGGTTGCGCGTATCGAGGCTTCTCCTATCGAGAGCGTAGAAATTCGTTCGGTGCTCACTTGCGAAAGCAAGAAGGGTGTCTGCATGAAGTGTTACGGACGTAACCTTGCTACCGCTCGCATGGTACAGCTTGGTGAAGCTGTCGGTGTCATCGCAGCTCAGGCTATTGGTGAGCCTGGTACTCAGCTTACACTTCGTACCTTCCACGCCGGTGGTGTGGCTGGTAACGCAGCAGCTAATGCCAGCATCGTAGCTAAAAACGATTCCCGAATCGAGTTTGATGAGCTTCGTACAGTTCCATTCGTAGAAAACAATGGTGAGAAGGATATAGAATGCCAGATGGTAGTAAGCCGTCTTGCAGAAATCCGCTTCATCGACATCAACACAGACATCGTATTGTCAACCCTTAACGTACCTTATGGTTCTTCTCTCTATTTCAAGGATGGAGCCAAGGTTAAGAAGGGCGATCGTATTGCTAAGTGGGACCCATTCAACGCCGTTATCGTCAGCGAATACGCTGGTAAGGTTAAGTTCCACGATGTAGAGCGTGATGTCACCTTCCGTGCTGAGACCGATGATACAACCGGTATGACCGAAAAGATCATTACTGATTCTAAGGATCGTACAAAGGTTCCTACTGTAGACATTGTTTCTGAGTCTGGTGAGGTATTGGGTACATACAACCTCCCTGTAGGTGGTCACCTTGCTGTAGAGGATGGTCAGACCATCGCTACTGGTACCACATTGGTTAAGATTCCACGTGCCGTAGGTGGTGCAGGTGATATCACTGGTGGTCTTCCACGAGTAACAGAGCTCTTCGAGGCCCGCAACCCTTCTAACCCTGCTATCGTATCTGAAATCGATGGTGAGGTAACAATGGGCAAGGTTAAGAGAGGTAATCGTGAGATCATCATTACATCTAAGACAGGCGACCAGAAGTCGTACCTCGTATCGCTCTCTAAGCAGATTCTTGTTCAGGAGCATGATGCCGTACGTGCAGGTACTCCACTTTCTGATGGTGTTATCACTCCAAGCGATATCCTCGCTATTAAGGGTCCTACTGCCGTTCAGGAGTACATCGTTAACGAGGTACAGGACGTTTACCGTCTCCAGGGTGTGAAGATCAACGATAAGCACTTCGAGATTATCGTTCGTCAGATGATGCGTAAGGTTCGCATCGACGATCCAGGTGATACAACATTCCTTGAGCAGGAGATGGTTGACAAACTCGACTTCGCTGAGGAGAACGATCGTATCTGGGGTAAGAAGGTTGTTACCAACGCTGGTGACTCAGAGGTATTGAAGGCTGGTCAGATTATCACAGCCCGCAAGCTTCGTGATGAGAACTCAAGCTTGAAGCGTCGTGACCTTCGTCTCGTAGAGGTTCGTGATGCAGTTCCTGCAACATCTACTCAGATTCTCCAGGGTATCACTCGTGCTTCTTTGGCTACTAAGAGCTTCATGTCTGCTGCATCATTCCAGGAGACAACTAAGGTGCTCAACGAGGCTGCTATCCGTGGTAAGGTAGACCGTCTTGAGGGTATGAAGGAGAACGTTATCTGCGGTCACCTCATCCCAGCTGGAACAGGTCTTCGTCAGTGGGACAAGATCATCGTTGGCTCTAAGGAAGAATATGATCGTATCGAAGCAAACAAGAAGAATGTTCTTGATTTCGCCGAGAAGGTTTCAGAGTAATCTTTAAAGATATATTACATAAAAAACAGCCGTCAGAGTATATTAAAAAAAAACCAGCCGTCAGAGCAATCTGGCGGCTGTTTTTTTTATTGCTTGTTATTTGATGTATAATAAGGTGTAATAACAACTTAACATATTTTAATTCAAAGTGTAATGTTTGTTTAATAATTTTTATATAATTTTGCAAACGAAACAAAAGGTATTGGTTTTTATTTTTTTTCTATACATTATTTAATTAACGTGAGTTCGACGAAATATAAGTG
>HF994028.1:0-7899 GCA_000436915.1 Prevotella sp. CAG:1092
CAAACAATGCTGATGGCAAGACATCAGAAAATAGCTAAACTCTTTGACGAAGATTTTTGGGTGACACGATGACGAAGTCAGGAAAAAAATAGTTTTTTACACGAGAATAGAGAAAAAACTATCAATAAATAGGGATATATTCAATTATTAGTTGTAACTTTGGCGCGATAATAACACTAAAAACTAACACACAAACTTATATCATGAAACACATAAAACTAATAGGTCTTTTAGCTTTATCTATGGCTTTGGCTTCATGTGAGAAAGTATCGCTCGACGAACTACTAAGCAAAGAACCACCAACAACAGAACCATCTTCTACAGGCAATGCAAGCCTTTCTATACACATTGGCGGAATAGCTGATGCTAACTATGCGGATGCTGCCGCTAAGGGCACACGCGCCATAGAACCTATAGGCAAAGTCTGTACGAAGCTTACTATATCTGTTTACAATGTAGAGGGACAAAGAGTATATTCAGTAAATAAGAAGTCTACAGATGCCGATTTTGCTAATGCAACTATGAAATTGGCTGAAGGAAAATACCACTTGGTTATCGTTGCCCATTCAAACGAAAAGAATGCCACTACAACAGATATAAACAAGATTACGTTTGAAAGCAACAAACTATCAGATACTTTCCATTATTATAAAGAGATAGAGTTGGTGGCTGGCGGCAATAATATAGATGTAGTAATGGAAAGAGTTACTGCCATGTTCCGCCTCGAAATAACCGACGAGATACCTGAAAATGTTAAGCAACTGAAGTTCTATTATACAGGCGGTTCGTCTACCCTTAGCGGTTTTACTGGAGCTGGAGCCGTGAACAGCAGACAGACGGAAATAAGGAACGTACAGTCAGGTATAAATACATACGAGGTATATACATTCCCACAACCGGATGATAAGAAGCTAAAGATGACCATTACAGCCCTCGACGCTTCGGGCGAGACTGTATGCACGAAGACCTTTGAAGACGTTGCTGTGAGCAAAAATATGATTACATGCTATAAAGGCAACCTCTTTACCAATATAGCTCCACCTGCAGCATCCGACAATTATAATTTCAGCATATCTGTAAATACCGATTGGAAAGGAGAGAATGTTATAGAGTTTTAGTAGAATGCCTATATTATATAAACAAATAAGTGGTAGCTCGAATGATTCGAACTACCACTTATTTGTTTATTATAAAAGCTATTATTATCTGCTTGCCCAAAGCATGCTCTTGCCTGCAGCTGAAGCTACCTCGTAAACGCCTGATTCGTCGAGAGCAACATCCATAGACTTGCCGTTTACATTAACCTTGATAGTACCATCATGGTTGAAACGGAACATCTCAACAGTCTTGCCATCAACAACCTGTGACCAAGAATCAGTATTCTTGTCGTAAAGGAAGCTTGTTATTTCGCCTGTAGGAGCTTTTACTTCATAACCGTTCTTAAGATATGTCACAGCATAATACTTGCCGTCCTGACCCATTACGTCGATTGTCTTTCCTACATTATGTGCCATAGGGTTACTGCCTGTCCAGAACTCGATAGTGTTGAAAACAACAACATCAGCAAGTGAGCAAACAGCATAAGCTGGAGATATGATGATGAAGATGATTTCGTTGAGGAATTTAGAGCTTGTAGCCGACTTATTCCATTGAGCTAGTTTATTGAAAAGTCCGAAAGAACCTACGCAAGAACTTGCAAAGAAAGATGTAGCAAGAATCAATGCTGCTACAGAAAAATGTCTAGTTTTCATACCGATATAGTTTTTAGTTAATAAATATCGGCTGTAAAATTATATAATTTATTTTAATATAAGCAAGTTTTTGCCAAATATTTATCAAAATGTATAAAATTAAGGTATTTATCCTATCATTCAGCTATAAGAACAACACAGATTCGTTTCCTTCGTTAAAAAGAAGGTCGAGGATAGAAAGGTTTGGCAAGAAGCCATGCTTCTGGCTAAACACCTGATAATAAGGCTTTGGAGAGAACTCAAGGTCTTCTAATGGACGCTTAGGACGGATAGCATCACGGAAGTCGCTAACGACATCGCCGTTAGCCGATGATTGCGTAAGAGCATCTGCCGAAAGATATTCCTCTGACAGCACGATATTAGGCTCTATATCCAATAGTTCACACATTTTTGCTGTGGTCTCCATATTGAAATCGAGCAAAAACGTGTATTGTTTCTCAAAGAACGGACGAATATCATCCTCGTAATATTCAAAGAAAGGACTCTCGCCATAAGCTGACGTCAAAGCGTTCCAATGCAGATGGCGCCAGTTACCATGGTCGCTGATGCGAACATCCTTCATAGCCACCTTTCCACTTACAGAAGTCTGCGGAGCTGGTTCTACAGGTATCGACAAAGCCTGCACGCCTTGTGTAGCCGAGATAACACAACGGTTGCGATAAGTCTGCTTAATAAAGTTGTCGTGCTGTTCCACTATACACCGTTGGTATCTAAAAAGCTTCTGATACCATTGTATAGGACCGAAATATGTAGATGAAAGGAGAGCTGTCTGCATGAGTTGCAAATGAATAACAATAGTTATTTTAAGGAAAATAAATCAATAAATATAATGACCAAGCATCAATAAAGTCGCCATGCCTTGCCAAGCATATCGTGTTTCTGCACGAGCATCTCTGTTGTACCTACATTAAGTAAGTAGGTATGGCAGTCGGTACTCTTGCAACGATGGCAACATTGATGAGGAATGAGATACTTTTCTCCATTCACAACAACCGAATCGCCAGGCACCGCCTTTATCTTTCCTATCTGCTTTATAGAGTCGCCAAACACCACAACATCGCCTCGTTCTATGTCAGAACAGAGCCAATGAAGCACCCCTACACGGTCGCCCTTGTGAATATGGATGTCCACATTCACGGGTACCGTATAGATGGTAAATACATAGGCGCGAATGGCGAGCATCACTATTGCTGCCACAAATAGCGCCAAAAGTGTTTTGAGCGCTTGGTTCAAAATATTTATTTTATATTGTCTACAAAGTTAAACAATCGGCTCCAGCGAATACCACCAAAGCCATTTCTATCAGGGTCGCTTGACCACCAAATGAATATTGGTTTACCAACCACATGGTCTTCTGGCACAAATCCCCAATAACGAGAGTCGGCAGAATTATGACGGTTGTCGCCCATCATCCAATAGTAATCGAGCTTAAAGGTATAGCTATTAGCAAGCTTACCATTAATATAAATCTGACCGTTCTTAACGTCGAGGCTATTGCCTTCGTATACCTTGATAGGACGCTCGTAGATAGCGATGTTGCTCATAGAGAGATGAACCGTCTCGCCCTTCTTGGGAATCCAGATAGGACCGTAGTTGTCGCGAGTCCAACCAGTTACGGCATTCTGAGGATATAGCGAACCTGAATAGATATCCTTGTCTGTGACCTGACGAATAGCAGAAACAATCTTTTGCTTCTTCAATTCGTTGGCAGCACGCTTTGTCAAAGGCATATAACCATCAAACTGCTGCAAGATAGCGCCATTGAGCAGATAGCGACTATCTACATCAGAACCATGAAGGCGTGACAACGAGCTTATGTCTTCGTTGGTGATACCAAGGTCTTTGCGTAGCTCATCATATCTTTCTGCCATGAAATCAACCATCGACATATTGTTGAGCTTGATAAGATATGTATATTGCACATTCTCTGGTTCCTTGTTGGCCTTGCCATCAAGATAAACAATCTTGTTCTTTATCTGCAGGGTCTGACCAGGCAAACCTACGCAACGCTTAACATAGTTCTCGCGACGGTCGGTAGGACGAGAGTCGATGCTACCATATTGTACTGGGTTGTTGGCAATATAGTTGCGTCCCATAGCATATACGGTCTTAAAGTATTCGTATTGCTGAGCTGGGTTAAGGTCGGCAGGTGATGGAGCATCAGGATAAATCTGACGATACAAATCTTCACCAAAGCCATAACACATGTTATAATAGTCGTTGGCATAAGCAGGCTCTGTAAGGATAGAGTCGCCTGCAGGATAGTTGAACACCACGATATCGTTGAGTTTCAGATTTCCCAAACCTTTCACTCTGCGATAATCCCAATGAGGATATTCGATATAGCTCTTGCAGTTGAAGATAGGCAAGGTATGCTGTGTCATAGGCATAGTGAGTGGAGTCTGCGGAATGCGAGGTCCGTAGCTAACCTTAGAAACAAACAGATAGTCGCCTGTGAGAAGGCTCTTCTCCAAAGAAGAAGATGGTATTACGAAGTTCTGGAAGAAGAACAGATGGATGAAATATACTGCCACAAGAGCAAACACAAGAGCGTCTACCCACGACATGATGAACCTTACAGGTCCTTCTGAGTCTTTCCACCATTGCCAACGTATCTTCTTAGTGATATAAACATCGAAGATGAAAGGAACTACGAGAAGTCCCCACCAGCTTTTCACCCACAACAAGAAGAGTAGATACAAGGCTAACACAATAGACAACTTAGTCCATTGCACCTTCATATTCAGTTGTTTCTTTTGCTTATCAATCATTTCTGTTTTGTAATGTGCTATAGAGCAATATATTATTGTTATGAAGCCAATCCACTATCGCTTATCGTTATTGAAGAGTGGAAGGCTTAATGGTATTAAAACTTAAACAAATCGCTTGTTGTAAGCAATCCGTTGTGATCCTTGGTATATTCAGCTGCCAATACAGCACCAAGAGCAAAGCCCTTACGAGAGTGTGCATTGTGGCAGATAGTGATGGCATCGGCATCAGAGTCGTAGGTTATCTCGTGAATGCCTGGCACCTCGTCGCGACGAACAGCATCGATAACAATGTCTGTAGGCTTAGCCTCAGCAGCAGCCTCATTCTTCTCTGGAGAGTCAGGCCAGTTGACAGCACCTTTCACCCAATCGGTCTTTCTATCGAGATTCTCAACAATATCTTCAGCAAGAGTGATGGCAGTACCACTTGGAGCATCAAGCTTATGGATGTGGTGTGTTTCCTCCATCTTCACATCATACTGCTCGAAGCCATTCATAATCTTAGCCAAATATCTGTTTACGGCAGAGAAGATGGCTACACCAATAGAGAAATTAGAAGCCCAGAAGAGAGTCTGACCCTCTTCGGTACACATACGACGAACATCGTCGCCATGTTCTTTCATCCATCCTGTAGAACCAGAAACCACCTTCACATTATGTGCAAACGCGCGAAGATAGTTGCCGTAAGCAGCCTGTGGAGCTGTAAACTCTATGGCAACATCAGCCGAAGCAAATTCTGGAGAATCGAAATCCTCTTGGTTGTCTACATCTATAATGCTTACTATCTCGTGTCCACGATCTTTAGCAATCTGCTCAATCATCTTGCCCATCTTGCCGTAGCCTATCAATGCAATTTTCATGTTTTTTTTGTGTTTTATGTTCAATATTGTTTGCAGACATATCTGCCTAACGTGCGATATGTCAGTATTTTGCATGCAAAGATAAGCTAATTAGGTGAAATAGCAAAAGAAAAACATACAATAAGTCTTTACTTAAGGATTATTTTTTGTATTTTTGCAACATTATTAACATCTATCGGTTTATGGAACAACTACTGCACTACTGCTGGAAACATAAACTTTTCCAACCTTACGACCTCACCACTACCGAAGGCAAAGAGGTAGAAATAATTGATACCGGACTGCATAACACCAATGCAGGTCCCGACTTCTTTAATGCCAAAGTTAAGATTGATGGCACCATGTGGGTGGGAAATATTGAGATACACGACAAGTCGACAGACTGGTATCTGCACAATCACGACAAAGATCCGAGATACGACAACGTGATACTACACGTGGTGGAAGTTGCCAACTCGGCTGTAGAGACTTCCAACGGCAGACTGCTGCCTCAACTTGAGATAAAAGTCCCAAAGAGCGTGGCAGACAACTACAAAGACTTGCTTTCTACCGACAGTTATCCGCCATGCTATAAAATTGTGCCGGAGCTAAGTTCGCTAACTGTCCACTCGTGGATGAGCGCCTTGGTGACAGAACGATTGGAGCAGAAGACTGACGCCATAACGGAAAGATTGAAGAAGTGTAATGGTTCGTGGGAGGATGCATACTTCATTACCCTTGCCCGATATTTTGGCTTCGGCATAAATAGCGATGCCTTTGAGACATGGGCAGAGAATGTTCCACTATCGAGTGTGGCTCACCATCGCGACGACATAATGCAGATAGAAGCTATATTCTTAGGTCAAGCAGGACTATTAGACCTAAGAGCCATACCCGAAAAGTATAGAGAAGAGGCTGCTGCAGATGCTCACTACATTGAATTGTGCAGAGAATATAAATATCTGTCGCACAAATTCTCGATGAAACCTATAGACTACAAGCTATGGCGATTTCTAAGGCTTCATCCGCAGAACTTTCCGCAGATAAGAATATCGCAATTGGCAAATCTCTATTTCGCTCGTAAGGCTAATCTTAGTCAGCTGTTGGAATGTAAGGATATCAAGGCTCTGCAATCGCTATTTGCAACCACGCCTACCGACTATTGGCAGACGCATTACAACTTCGGACAAGAAAGCACTAAGAACACCAAGCAAATGTCGCAGCAATCGATAAATGTGCTAATAATAAATGTTGTGGTTCCGATATTGTTTGCTTTCGGCAGATACAAAGGCAAAGAGGAGCTATGCGACAGGGCTTTCGAATTGCTCGACCAGCTGAAGGTGGAGAACAATATGGTGGTGAGGATGTGGCAAGAGGTGGGACTACATGCCGATACCGCTTCCGACTCACAAGCATTAATACAACTAAAAAAGGTATATTGCGACCGCAAAGACTGCCTACGTTGCCGAATAGGATATGAATATCTGAAAGGTAGAAAGGTAAAAAAGTAAAAGGGTAAAAAAGTAGAAAAGTAAAAAAGATATGAGTAAATATATATTTGAAACAAAGATTGAGGTTCGCGACTATGAGTGCGACATCGAAGGTATAGTAAACAACGCCAACTATCTACACTATATGGAGCATACACGCCACTTGTTTCTACGCGAAGCAGGACTAAGCTTTGCCAAGATGCACGAGCAGGGTGTAGATGCTGTTGTGGCACGTATGAACTTACAATACAAGGTGCCTCTACGTTGCGACGACGTGATGATATCGAAGCTCTGGATAGAGAAGCAAGGGGTGAGATACATCTTCCACCAAGATATCATTCGCGAGGCAGACAACAAACTATCTTGTCGCGCCACAGTAGAATTGGTATGCCTCATAAATGGCAAATTAGGTAATAGCGAGGAATACGATAAGGCTTTTGCGCCTTACTTCGCATCTTCTATGGAATAAAGTTCCACCACTATCATCATGGATATAGATATCAAAGAAACGCTAAATGCGATGATCTTGTCGCGCATCGGCTACTATAACCTCACGGGGCTACACGAACTGTATGCGCAAGCTGGCTCGGCTACGCAGATTATCGAGGCAAGTGGCGACATCAAGCAGCTGATACCTGAAGCTACGCCACGCCTGGTGAAAGCTTTCAAGAATGCTGAGAGCCACAGGAAATGGGCTGAGAGCGAACTGCAATGGGATTTGGATAATGGTATCAAACCGCTTGCCATAAGTTCCCCACTCTATCCTCAGCGCTTGGCTGAATGTCCTGATGCTCCTGTGATGCTTTATTATATGGGCAATGCCGACCTCAACGCCAAACGAATAATCTGTATCATAGGCACTCGCCATGCTACTGCCTACGGCCAGGATATCATCCAGAAGTTTACCAAAGAGCTGCAGATAGCATGCCCCGACACGTTGGTAGTTAGCGGACTTGCCTATGGTGTAGATATCTGTGCCCATCGCAACGCTTTGGCTGCAGGCATGGAGACGATAGGCGTATTGGCTCATGGTCTCGACACCATCTATCCT
>HF994028.1:7911-12389 GCA_000436915.1 Prevotella sp. CAG:1092
CTCGACCCCATCTATCCTTCAGGCCATCGTGATACGGCAGCCAAGATGGTGAAACAAGGAGGACTGCTAACAGAATTTCCTATCAACACCAATGCCGACAAGGTGAACTTCGTTAGGCGAAACCGTATCGTGGCAGGAATGAGCGATGCTTGCATCATTGTAGAGAGCGCAGAAAAGGGTGGCGGACTTATCACCACGGGCATAGCAAACAGCTATGGCAGGGATGTTTTTGCATTTCCTGGCAACATAGGATTGCCTTATAGCGTAGGTTGCAACAACCTTATCAGAGACAACAAGGCACAACTGATAACTTCGGCACAAGACTTCGTCAACGCCATGGGCTGGGAGAATGATGCTAAGCTCAGAGAAGCCAAGAAGCAGGGTATAGAAAGACAGCTGTTCCCCGACCTTTCTGCCGACGAGCAACATATAGTAGACATCCTCACCACAACCAACGACCTACAGATAAATCTATTGTCTGCAAAGTCGGGCTTCGCTATAGGCAAAGTGTCGTCGCTAATGTTTACTCTCGAAATGAAAGGCATGGTGAAGAGCATGGCTGGTGGTGTGTGCCATCTGATAATGGCATAAAGACAGTCGATTTAAGGAAGTGAAATAACTGCTCATTTGGCGATATGAAATAAAAGCCTTACTTTTGCAGTTGCATAATACACATAGACAATTAAATGACAGAAGATTTCGACATACACGAAGAAAGACTCAGCAAGGGCGAAAAAGAATTTGAAAACGCCTTGCGACCTCTGAGATTTGACGATTTCAACGGACAGCCCAAGGTGGTAGAAAACCTTGAGATATTCGTTGAAGCTGCCAAATATCGTGGCGAGCCTCTCGACCACACCTTATTATATGGTCCTCCAGGACTCGGCAAGACAACTCTTAGCAATATCATAGCCAACGAACTTGGCGTAGGATTTAAGATAACAAGCGGACCTGTATTAGACAAGCCTGGCGACTTGGCAGGCATACTAACATCGCTTGAACCTAACGATGTGCTATTTATCGACGAGATTCATCGTCTGTCGCCTATAGTGGAAGAATATCTGTATTCTGCTATGGAAGACTATCGTATAGACATCATGATAGACAAAGGTCCATCGGCACGAAGCATACAGATAGACCTAAACCCTTTCACCCTCGTTGGTGCAACCACACGTAGCGGTATGCTTACAGCACCTCTGAGAGCTCGTTTCGGCATCAATATGCACTTGGAATACTACGATCCCGAAACACTACAGCGAATCATCAAGCGTAGCGCCATGCTTATGCGTGTGCCTATCGAAGATGATGCAGCATTAGAGATAGCTCGTCGCTCACGTGGTACGCCTCGTATTGCCAATTCCCTACTCCGCCGTGTGCGCGACTTTGCTCAGGTAAAGGGTAATGGCACCATAACTTGCGATATTGCCAACCTATCTTTAAGGGCATTAAACATCGACCAATATGGTCTTGACGAGATAGACAACAAGATTCTCCTCACCATCATAGATAAGTTCAAGGGTGGTCCTGTTGGATTGTCTACCATCGGTACTGCCATTGGCGAAGATGCAGGAACTATAGAAGAGGTATATGAGCCTTACCTCATCATGGAAGGCTTCATAAAGCGTACTCCTCGCGGACGTATGGCTACACCACTTGCCTACGAGCACATGGGACGCAACACATATTCTGGAGGATTGTTTGAATAGTATACGCCCAAATACAGACATTATTATAAAGAATCATTTTAATATACCTAATAAGCCCCACATTGCCTACATATTTTTAAGGCAATGTGGGGCTTGCTTATTATTGCAGTTGTTAGCTTAAAATCGATTATGCCACAAACTTTATATTTCTCCGTAATACAAATTCTTTAAGTTGATTCCCAAATTCTTTGAGATATGGCATACCATAAGGATAATAATCAGTGGATTGAAGCGTTTTGCCTTGCTCGTCTACAACTGCTCTATTTGAAGATATCATATATTTATAATTTTAGATTACATTTAAATTGAACTGTATCAATACCTTTTAAGATAATATTGCAATTCCGCATTGTTTTTCGGTTTTATTTGCTTTTTTATAACATCTATCACATATTCCGGTATTGGAGATTTCCAATAGTCTAAGCCCCTATCCTTCAAGAATTTTATAACTTTTAGTTTGTCTTTGTATTGTTGCGAGTCAAGTCTGAAAACACTTTGTCTAAGCTTATACAAAATATCTTCATAATAAGGATTGCCTTCCCCGTCAGATTCTTCCAATCTCCATTTGTAGTCGGCTCCGTGCTTTAAAAGATACAATACAATGTCCATGCGGTCAAGAACGAGCGCACGTTCAATGACTCCGACAGGCGAATCTTCTGTACGAAGGTTTACATCTGCGCCTGCCCCAACAAGAATACGAACCTTGTCAAAGTTATCTTTTTCATAATAATTTGACAAGTGAATAGCCTTACCAAGTGCTGTACCTCGAGCTATAGTCCAATCCCCTTCAATATCATAATTTCTACCACACTCTGTAGAATTGGGATTCCCCCCATATTTCAAAAGTAGTTTAAGTATTTCCTGAGAAATACCTATATATTCACAAGCTACTATCACAGAATTCTCACCACTATCAGATATGCTATCTGTAGGAAGATTCGGATCTGCTCCTAAATCCAACAAAGCCTTAACTGATTGAATATTATTATTAAATACGGCAAACATCAATGGTGTAAAATCATTTATTCTATCTCGAGTGTCGACAGGAACTTTCAAATCAATTACTTGGTGTTTAATCTCCTGTAAATCATTATCTTCTATAGCTTTAGCCAACTCCCAAGCTTTTGTAGTTTGGAATCTACGAACATCACTACCCAAGAAAGAATCACCACTAACAGGGAAATTTCTATTGTTAAACAACAAAAACAGAAATAACAACAAAGCAAATAATAAAATAAGACATTTCTTTAACATAATACAATTGTTTTAAAACGAAATAGATTTTATCGAGATTGAAGTTGCTTATTTTTATTACGTTTAACTTCACATTGACACCATATTGTTTCAATACCTTTTAAGATAATATTGCAATTCCGCATTGTTTTTCGGTTTTATTTGCTTTTTTATAACATCTATCACATATTCCGGTATTGGAGATTTCAAATAGTCTAAGCCTCTATCCTTCAAGAACTTTACAACTTTTAGCTTGTCTTTGTATTCTTGTGAGTCAAGGGGATAAATACATTGTCTAAGCATATACAAAATGTCTACATAATGTCCATCTTCACCAAAAGATGGGTCATAGATTTTGTACTTGCAATGATAGTCAGCCCCATGTTCTAACAAGTACAATGCAACATCCATCCGATCAAGTACAATAGCATCCATCAATGGAGAATTTTGACCATCTTCGCAACGATTAACATCTGCTCCCATTTCAACAAGAATTTTCACCTTGTCAAATTTCCCAAAAAGAGGTATAGCATAGCTCAGAGCTGATCTACGAGCTGGTGTCCAATCCCCTTCTATATCGAAATTCCTGCCACACTCCATAGAATTAGGATTTCCACCATATTTTAATAATAGTCTTAGAATTTGGGGAGAAACATTTGGAACATCACAAGCAAAAATTACCGCATTCATCCCACTATCTGTCAAAGAATCATTCGGGAGGTTTGGATCAGCTCTTAACTCAAGCAATCTCTGTACCGAATGTATCTTATTTGTTATTACAGCATACATAAGTAATGTCAAGCCAAACTTTTTCTCCTTAAAATCAACTGGGATTTTTTCTTCCAACACTTGCCTATTAATTTCATTTATATTTTGATCGTCCACAGCCTTTGCCAGAGTCCAAGCAGGAGTCCTTTGATAAAGCCGCACGTCGTCGGCCAGCAAATCATCTTTCTTTACGGGAATTTCCCTGCAACCAAATAATGTCAAGAGCAGAGCAAAAAACGAGTACTTAAATATTTTTTCAATCATAGCAAGCAAATTAATATGTAGTAAATGGTAAATTTGGTCGATTTATAATATATTGCCATTGAGCATTTTTTATTTTCAGATCATATAAGTCTTCGTCTGAATAAAAATTCTCTATACTCCTTAATTCCACAACACTATTGTAAATTAAACATTTTAAGTATCTGAGCAACAAAAAGTTGCCCAGGATTTTGCTATGTCAGAGGATTCACTTATTTAGTGTTGCAAAAATAATCAAACAAAACCTCATCAGGCATGGCAAAAATACAAATAAAATCTGAGAAACTCACTCCTTTGGGAGGAATATTTTCGGTCATGGAGCAATTTGACTCCACATTGTCATCTGTAATCGACTCTACCCTCGGTCTATATACAACTTCAGATAGTCTTTAGGCTATTGATTTTAGAAAATATAGTTGAATTCTGCAAGCTATATAATTGAATAAAACAAGTCTTCCAGTACCACTTTTAGTACCACTAAGGTGGTACTGGAGTTTACCTTAGGTGGTA
>HF994029.1:0-4480 GCA_000436915.1 Prevotella sp. CAG:1092
GAACTATTTCTTATCCCGAACTGGGGTATTAAGTCATAAAATGAAAGCAACTTACTACATCGCCACAACTACAATTATCAAATTTGGAATAATATAGTTTTTTCTTGTATTTATTAAGAAAATCCGATACAAATACTACAAAAGTTATTTAAGCAAAGATTGCTGCCTAAAAATTACTAATCAACATCTCTATTACCATTCTATCAGCAGGCAACCACTTCACAGAGTTTAGCGTGCTGCAAGTGAGCCATTTTGCAGCTTCATGTTCAAGGAGCGATAGCGAACCTTGATTGATTGAACAGATATAACAATGCATAGTGAGATGAAACTTCGGATAGTCACACTCTACAGTAGTGAACAAATCACCTACAGTAATATCTGTAGCTAACTCCTCACGAATCTCTCTGCGCAGAGCTTCCTCAGAACTTTCACCCTCCTCCACTTTTCCTCCAGGAAACTTCCACCAATCTTTCCACTCGCCATATCCTCGCTGAGTGGCAAATATCTTATCGCCATCACAGATTATTGCAGCAACAACTTCTATTTGCTTCATATGTTTCTTATGATTAAAGATAAAACAGCTTATATTTGATTAAACACTTATATATTATATAGCTTTAGCCGATTCTAGAATAAAGCCAGGAATATTATTATGCATATTCCAAACAACATTCATCGGACATTCGCCATGACTGCTTTCATATTCCATAAAGCCAAGACAATAATAGGCGTTGGTGATGCCATACTCATCTTGTTTAGCATCACGCACAAAGAGCAGATATTTCCAGCCATTAGTGCGTTGCTCAGAGATTCGCAATCCCTCTTCGCTATTCTTGCGGACTTTATTCATCGACTGCCAATGGAATTGCTGAGGCGAAATAGCATAGTCTTCGTATAGTGTACTTGGAGAATAATCTTTATCAGATTTGTTGAGCGTAACGAATACCATGGCAAACTTTCGTTCCATGTTATATTGAGTGCCAAAGACTTGCCAACGACCCAACTTATTTTCAAGCAGCAAGTGTATCTCGTCGGCACTATAGCAACCATATAGTTCTATTTCGCCTTGGTCATCAACCTTAAGCCACTTCGTTGTCTGACTAAGCTGGCTACTACGTAGTGAAACCAAAAAGCGAAGTTCGTTCATAAACCATTCAAGATTGACTACCGAACGAACAGCACCGTCTAAGCTATCAAATGATTGATTATAGGTTTTATTCACCTTATTCACATCATCCATCCATACAGTATAGTAGAATAGCTGGAGGAATTTATCTTCACGTGATGATGGATTTGCAGGATGGCGCATACCATCATTCATTAATTTAGTTAGATACGAGAGATACTCATAGCTGTTGGTATGATATAGACGAGCTAAACCACCTTCAAGCAACTTGGTATACTTGCTGTTTTCATCAAAATCAGCTACAGGAATGCCAGACTGCACCTTTAATCGAGCCCACGAGCCAGGTGATTTATATACTATACGCCAATCGAGATTAAAGTTGTTGATGAAGTTCTCGTAGGTAAGATCTTGACCCGTATTCTGAGTAAACGCACGACATTCTCTTCTAAGGCGTGAAAGATTGAAAATAGCTTCATGGATATTCTTCAAGATATACTCTTGGGCCTGCTTTTCCATGGTTATTGAGCAACCACGAGGCAGAAATGTGAAGCCATTTTTAATTTCTTTCTCTATGCTACGAGTGCTCTTACCCACGAGTGCACGAAAGCGACTCTCATAGTTGTAAGACTGATTAGCATGAGCCACAAAGTCGAGAACTGTAAGACAGGTCTTTCCATCAGCAAGACGGAGTCCACGTCCTAACTGCTGCAAGAAAATGGTTAGCGACTCTGTAGGACGCAAGAAAAGGACTGTATCTATTTCTGGAATATCAATACCCTCATTGAGAATATCTGCCACACAAAGATAATTTATTTCTCCACGTGCTAACAGCATCGAAGCCTGGTCTATTTCATGCGAATTTCGCGATGTTACAGCAATAGACTTATAGCCATACTGACGAAACATAGCGTCCATATACTCAGCATGCTTAATACTACAACAAAAGCAAACAGCCTTACAATCATGAGGATCGTTGACATAAGTATCAAGTGCCTTCTGAATAACGCCAAATCGTTGCGGATTATTATTATATACCTGATTAAGTGCAGTAACATCGTATCTATCTCCCTTGCAAGCCAAACGGCTAAGGTCTACACTATCATCGGTAACACAGAAGTAATCAAAAGGTGCAAGAAGTTGTTGATTGAGAGCTTCTTGTAAACGTATTTCTGCAGCAAAACGGTTATTGAAATCAGGACGAATCTCCTTGCCATCCATACGTTCAGGAGTAGCTGTAAGACCAACAAATATCTCAGGCTTAAAACGTGAGAATAATTCACGATAGCTACCTGCTGCACTATGGTGAACCTCATCGATAACCACATAATCGTAGTAATCGGCACCCATCTGCTCGAAGGTTTCCCAATTATTATTCAGAGTTTGAATTGTTATAAAAAGGTGGTCAAGATTGCTTCTAAAACCAGGTGTGATACGTCCTGTCCACATTTCACCGAAATTACCATCTACCATAACAGAACGAAAGGTACTGCGAGCTTGCTTCAATATCTTTTCGCGATGTACCACAAAGAGCAAACGTGCATCACGTCCATGCTCCTTCTTATACAGCTTATTGAAATCCTTAAAGTCGAAGGCACTAATAGCAGTTTTACCCGTACCTGTGGCGGCAATAATAAGGTTTTTATTGCTATGTGCAACACTACGCTCAAATTGCAACTTTTCAAGAACCTTTATCTGATGTGTCTTGCGTTCGAAACGTGTAACATATTCCGCTTCGCCATTAGTATTACTGGAATCCTTATGACGTTCATTCCTTATAGATTCTTCAAAACGATTTAGAGCCTCATCACTATCTATTGGCTCAAAATCATCACTATTCCAATAGCTATCAAACGTAGCTTTGGTTTTATTTATAATATGCGGATTTTCGATAGTTGTTACTCGCATATTCCATTCCAAACCTTTGGTCAGAGCAGAACGGCTGATATTGCTTGAGCCGATATATGCAGTATCGAAATTGCTCTTACGACTAAAAATATAAGCCTTTGCATGCAAGCGTTCTTGCTTGGTATTAAAAGATGCACGAATCTCTACATTACCCATTTCACTGAGGCTATATAGCATTCTAACAGCCTTTGGGTCTGTAGCTCCCATATATGTAGTCGTCATCACTCGCAAACGAGTATCTGGACGCATAACAAACTTACGCAAATCATCGATAAGCAATCGCAAACCTTCAAACTTTATAAATGAAACTACCAAATCAATCTCGTCAGCAGTTTGAATATCTCGACGTACTTCGTCATCCATAGAAATATCGTTGCCACCTGTAAAAAGGTTGCTCACTCTATAACCACTTACAGGATGGTTTTTGGCTTTAGCTTCTACTTGTTCTTTAGTCAATCCAACCTTACTATATATTCCACGGAGAAACATCAGTTTATCCTCCTCAGAAAGTTGGTCAAGCGATGTTTCTATACCTTGGGTATTCCATTCTTGCTCAATAAATTTTAATATACGATTAACAACATCTACTTGAGCAGAGATTGTTTCTTTTGAATCTTTTAATCGGAAATAGCTCTTAAGAATACCAGAAACTATCTCTGTAAGATATTCAGCCAGCATCTTATATGATTCTGCGCTATCTATACCTTCTTTCTGAATATAATATTTAGAGTCAGGAAGTTCCTTTAACTTATCTTCTATAGCCTGCGAGATAAGAGTCTCGTAAACTCCAGGATTCACGATTGTATTTGACATTATTAGTAGTTTTTGTTTTATAGTTTACGTTTCTTTATACCTTTCATGGCGGTAAAGTTACGCCTTTTTATTGTAAAAAAGGTAAAAAATAAAGGAATTGTGGAGAATTATCAATAAACATTGCTAACTTTGTGGTTAATAGAACAACAAACTATTAAGAATATGAAAAAGATAGCTCTTATTACTGGTGCCACAAGTGGCATTGGAGAAGCCTGTGCAAGAAAGTTTGTTCAGGGTGGTTACAACCTTATTCTGACAGCTCGCCGCAAGAAGAAGTTAGAGGAGATAAAGGCACAGTTGGAGGCTGAGAACGACAACGTAAAAGTGAGAACATTGGTTTTCGACGTTTGCAATGCTGATGCTGCAAAAGCTGCTGTGGACTCACTTGAGGACGAATGGCAAAAGGTGGACGTGCTGATAAACAATGCAGGATTGGCACTCGGACTTGAGAAGGAGTATGAGGGCGACATGGAAGATTGGAACACCATGATAGATACTAATATTAAGGGTTTGCTAACGATGACTCGCTTGATTGTGCCAGGAATGGTGAAGCGCGACGAGGGACACGTGATAAACGTGGGAAGCGTGGCTGGCGATGCAGCATATGCAGGTGGCAACGTGTATTGTGCAACCAAG
>HF994029.1:4510-9316 GCA_000436915.1 Prevotella sp. CAG:1092
GTTAAGGCTATCACAGATGGTTTAAGAATAGATGTTGCAGAATCGGCAGTAAGGGTAACGAATCTTAAGCCTGGACTTGTGGAGACAAATTTTAGCAACGTACGTTTCCATGGCGACAATAAGCGTGCCGACAATGTATACAAAGGTATAAAACCACTTACTGGCGAAGATATCGCAGATGTGGCATTCTATGCAGCCTCGGCTCCTAAACATGTTCAGATTGCCGAAGTACTGATACTTGCAACTCATCAAGCAAGCGGAAGTGTAATACATAGAGAAAAGTAAAAAGGGTAAAAGGGTAAAGAAGTAAGCAATGTTTTTAATTTTTTACCCTTTTACCTTTTTATAAGCCTTTTTACCTTTACTTAAAGAATCCGAAGAGTGTGGCATCAATCTTGTCGGTGATGTAGCGGAAAGCTTCAGGATCTGATTCAAACTTTAGAGTGTCGCCATCGACGATGATGAGTCTGCCCTTATAGTCCTTTATCCAATCTTCATATCTATTGTTAAGACCTGTAAGATAGTCAAGTCGGATGGTCTGCTCGTATGAACGACCACGCTTGCCAATTTGTGCTATAAGATTAGGAACGGTAGAGCGGATGTAGATCATTAAGTCAGGCAACTTTACGAGCGACATCATAGTATCAAAAAGATCAGAATAGTTGGCGAAGTCGCGATCTGACATATAACCCTGACCATGAAGGTTGGGCGCAAAGATGTAAGCATCCTCAAAGATTGTACGGTCTTGGATGATGTTTTCATTGCTCAGACTAATCTCTACCACTTCTTTGAAGCGCTTGTTGAGGAAATAAATCTGAAGGTTGAACGACCATCTCGACATATCACTATAGAAATCGTCGAGGTAAGGATTGTGTTCTACTGGCTCGAAACGAGGAGACCAATTATATCTTTTTGCCAACATCTTGGTTAGCGTGGTCTTGCCGCTACCGATGTTTCCGGCTATTGCTATATGCATTATTTTTGCTGTTTTATTACAAATCGTTGAGATCAAAGAGTCCGAAGAGGATGGAGTCTATCTTATCTGTGATAAATTTGAAATCCTCAGGACGATTCTTGTAGTCGAGATTATCGACATCGATGGTTAACACCTTGCCTTTGTACTTATTGCGGATAAAATCCTCATACTTATCATTAAGACCACGGAGATATTCGATATGTATCTTCTGCTCACACTCACGTCCGCGCTTCTGAATATTTTCTACGAGATGTGATACCGACGAACGAAGATATATCATAAGGTCGGGCAACTTCACTTTCTCTACCATAAGTTCGTAGAGCTCCATGTAGGTTTCAAAGTCGCGGTCGCTAATATTTCCCTGCGCATAGTTGTTGGCGGTAAATACGAAGACACCCTCATGGAGTGTGCGGTCTTGAATTATCGTATGGTCAGCCTGCGCTATTCCAAGCACATCTTTGAAACGTTCTTTCAGGAAGTAGACCTCCATGGCAAACGACCATCGTTGGATGTCTTTATAATAGTCTTCCATATAGGGATTCTCCACGACAGCCTCGTATCGCGGATCCCATTTGTAATGCTTGGCAAGCATCTCGGTAAGCGTTGTTTTTCCGCTTCCGATATTTCCAGCAATTCCTATATACACGTTGTGATTTTTAAGTTTAAGATTATAATTATGCAAAGTTAATGAAAAAAAGTTATTATCATATAAAATATGCCAATTATTATCCAAAATTGTTGTTATGGCAACATAATATGAAAAAGCAAATAAGTATCTTTAAATAAGATAGACTGCACTCGGAAATGAAAAAGAAAACTGCGCATTTCTTTTTCTTTCCGCTCGTTTGTAGTATCTTTGCATTATAATAGCAAAAGCAAAACAATAAATATTATGATACAACAAACAGAGTTTCGACTATCAGCAAAGCAAAGAGGATGCCACTTGGTGACTCGCGAAATATTGGATAATATAGCTATGCCATTACCAAAAGCAGGATTGTTAAACCTCTTTGTACAGCATACATCATGTGCTCTAACGATAAACGAGAATGCAGACCCCGACGTGCGCTCGGATATGGAAAAGATTATGAACCATATGGTAAAAGAGAATGAACCATACTACGACCATGTGTTTGAGGGTGCCGACGACATGCCTGCACATGCCAAATGTTCGCTTTTTGGTGTGAGCATCACTATTCCAATCACTAACGGGAGGTTGAACCTTGGCACATGGCAAGGTATTTACCTATGTGAATTCCGCGACTATGGTGGAGCTCGAAAGATTGTAGCAACGATCTATGAATAAACGAGAAAGACAAATAAACAAAGAATGATGCAGAAAAACTATATATTATCTAACGACACCATCATACGCAAAACCACTATTGCCGACATTCCGCAATTAAGAGAAATCTTCGTTATTGCGCGACAGTTTATGGCTAACACAGGAAACCCAAGCCAATGGGTTGACGGATACCCGAGCGACGAACAACTGACGCAAGATATAGAGAACGGAGATAGCTATGTCGTGGAGAAGGATGAAAAAGTAGTGGCAACATTCGTGTTGCGTGGAGGCATTGACCCTACATACAATATTATATATGAAGGCAAATGGCTCAACGATAAGCCATATGCAACAATACATCGTATTGCAAGTACAGGCGAAATAAAGGGCATCATGCATATAGCCATGCAATTTGCTCTGCAACAATACGACAACATTCGCATTGATACGCATCACGACAATATGGTGATGCAGCATCTTATAGAAAAAGAAGGGTTCAAATATTGTGGCATCATACATTGTTGGTCGGGTGACGAGCGTGTAGCCTTTCAATTCACGAAAGAGGAATAATCGTTTGTTTTATGCTCGATTTTTATTACCTTTGCATCATTAAAATATAATTAGGTATAAAAAAAAGAAATAGTTATGCTACATATACTTTCATCAAGTTTACACCACGAAGAGTTAGAAGTGCCATTCGCACTCTCAGACCAATGGAAGCAAAGCCATCAGGCTATTGCTGTGCTAACAGGTGGTACCGAAAGTTTATTCCTAGAAATGGTAGAAAATGGTAAGATTTCACTTGCACAACCAATTTATATTATTGTTAGCCAGCAGAGTAATTCACTTGCTGCAAGCATGGAAATTTTGACATGGATAAACCAACATGGAGGCAAAGGAGAAATAATAACAGAAAAGCCAGACGAGGACGAAAGCCTTTCTGATATGAAGTCGGTGGTTATAGACCGCATCGGAATGATTGGAGCCTCAAGCGATTGGCTAATATCATCAACTTTCGACCGCAATGTTTTACTATCGAAATTAGGTATAGAGATTGTAGAAATAGACATTGCTGAGATAACAAAACTTGGCAAAGTTGATGGAGGAATGAATGGAGCTGAGACTATCTACCGCCGTATAAAAGAGATTATTGCCGAATATCAGCTCACAGCGATAACCCTGCGTTGCTTCGACCTGCTGACTACCGTTTGCAACACAGGCTGCATAGCTCTATCTAAACTCAACGACGAAGGCATTCCTGCATCATGCGAAGGCGACATCCCTACCCTAATCACTATGATATTGAGCAAGAGAATCGCTGGATGTCCGGGATTCCAAGCCAACCCTGCACGCATAGATGTTGGTACTGGCGAAATGCTATTTGCTCATTGCACATTGCCACTAAGCATGACCACACAGCACTCGTTTACCACACATTTCGAATCGGGCATTGGCGTGGCTATACATGGCGAATTGCCAATTGGCGACTACACATTGGTAAAGATTAGCGGCGACTTGAAACGAGTATTTGCAGAAGATGTAAAGCTTACGAGAAATCAGTATGAGCAAAATCTATGTCGCACTCAAGTGTGGCTACAAGCAACTTCGCAGGCTGCTAAACAGCTACTCACAAACCCTATATCCAACCATCATGTGATTGTGCCAGAACATTGGGCTAAGGATTTTAAAAAGATAATACAATCATAAAAAACTATATAACTGTATAAAGGAGACAAGTCTTATGTCAACAGTAATATATCCATCACCAATATTTGGTCCGATACACTCACGTCGACTCGGTGTATCGCTGGGAGTAAACCTTATGCCTGCCGACGGCAAAATATGCACCTTCGACTGTCTGTATTGCGAATGTGGTTTTAATGCCGACTTCCGACCTAAGCTAAAGCGACCTACAAGAGAGGAAGTAAAGGTAGAGTTGGCAAAGGTGCTACAGCAACGACATGGCAACCATGAACCATTAGACGTGATAACATTTGCTGGTAATGGTGAACCAACAGCACATCCTGACTTCAAGGCTATCATAGAAGACACTATCGACTTGCGCAACCGCTTCTTCCCAGAAGCTAAGGTGTCGGTATTGAGCAACGCTACAATGGTGTATAAGCCAGAGGTGCGTGAGGCACTGATGATGGTGGACAACAACATACAGAAACTCGACACCGTAGACATGGAATATATACGTCGTGTGGATCGCCCACAGCAACCATCGTATGATGTTAAGGATGTGATAAACAACCTTAAGCTATTCAATGGTCATGTGATAATACAAACCATGTTTATGTGTGGCGACAATACCGACAACACATCCGACAAATACATCCTGTCATGGCTTGAAGCTATGAAAGAGATAAAACCACAGCAGGTGATGGTATACACAATAGACCGCGAGACTCCAGATAAATTGCTAAGAAAGGCTTCGCACGAAACTCTAGACTGCATAAAAGCAAGAGTTGAAGAACTAGGAATAGCTTGTTCTGCAAGCTATTAAGTTAAGAACGATAACTCGCTCTAAATTGGACTTTGA
>HF994030.1 GCA_000436915.1 Prevotella sp. CAG:1092
AGCCCGTCCCTGCCTAAATCCGAAACTTTAATAACTTTTTTCGCTCGCTCTACTGAGGGCAACCGTAATGACAACGTACTGACAACGTATTATTACGGTTGCCCTCTTTTTTTCTCTCTATCTTTGCCCTCGTAATCCTCACGGCATGCTTCGGTTGTCTGTGTGGGGTTGCGAGGAAACTTTTTTAAAACCAAACATTAAAGTATTGATGGAAACAAAGATTATGAGAGTGGTGCAGCAGAGCGAGGCTTTCGCTGTACAGAGCCAAAAGGCAGAGAACGGACAAACCATGAAGTGCAACATCATGTTGCAGGAGATGGGCGGTAAGTATGAGAACCAGTATGTGGCAGCTATTCTTGGCAACTTGGCTACAAACAAGTTCACCCCTGGCGACATTGTGGCTGCAACGATGAGATTCTCAACAAGAGAGTATAATGGTGCTCACTACCAAGATATCCTTGTTACGGATATAAAGTGCCTCACCCCCGCCCCCTCCCCAAAGGGGGGAGGGGAGTAATTACCCTAAAAGGCGCTGACTTTACAACAAACAGCCTCATC
>HF994031.1 GCA_000436915.1 Prevotella sp. CAG:1092
CTTAGCCCTAAACTCATATTCTCTTTTTTTACATTCATATTTTTTAACAATTAAATCGATTTATGTTAAATAAATATTATAGTCCAATATTTTAGACCATTTATTTCAATAGTCCAAATAATAAGACTATATTTGCACCGTAATCATGATTCAAATACATGATGCATATAATTGATTTAGCAAAAATACACATTTATATGGAGTTAACAACTGTAAGATACAGAAAAAGCAAAATTAAAAGCTTAGCCTCAATTCTTAGAGATATGCAGATTGGGGAAAGCTTAAAGTTCTCTGCAAACAGAGATACAATTAGGATGTATATCGGACGTCTAAACAAAGAAGGGCGTCAATACACAGGGTCAGTTAAGGGATTGAGCAAAGATATAGTTGTGACAAGATTAAAATAGGTGTTTATGAAAATCAAGATAGAACTTTTCGAATTAAAAAACCTCCTCATTGAAGCAGCAACGCTCGGTGCGGAAGCTGCCGAGAAAAGACGTTCTCCTACATCTGATAGGATGAAACAAAGAGAGGTACACAGATGGCTTAAAACTCTTGGACATAAGCCTGCTATTCTTGACAAAATGGTGAAAGAAGAATTGGTGAAGCCGCTTAGAAACGGTGAAAGCAAGAACTCACCTTTGGTGTATTCCAGAATGGAAATAGAAGCGGCTTTAACAGCATACAAATCTTTTGATTCTGTAAATGGCATATAAAGGGCATAAGCCGAAAGCGTTCGGCTGGTGAAGGAAAGCGTTCCTGACCGGGTTCGAATCCCGGATGCCCACAAAAACGTT
>HF994032.1:0-1684 GCA_000436915.1 Prevotella sp. CAG:1092
TACGATAATACCCAGGGTGTCGCTTCGCTTACCCTGGGCTATGCGCTCATTGGGCTTTCAGCCCGCTCTACCTAAATCAGAAACGCATATTTATTGTTTATATATTGTTATTTGCTGCTATTATGAGTTTGCTAAATATATTCTGTTGCGTGCAGTATTGTTGTTACATGTCAAATTCCCATTGCTTGTTTTCAAAGTCTTTAACTACCGCATTAAATCCAGAACCACCTGAGCGAGTAGGAACTGGTATAGTGTCCATGTCGAGTTCTACTGTTATTACACCTCCGCGGAACAGTCGTCTTACTTGGTCTGTCACATCGAAGACGAAGGTGGAGTCTTTACCATTATAGAATTGCATCGTTACATCCAGATAGTGGTGGTTGTTTTTGTCTGCAGCCTTCACCTTGTCGAGCGATTCGGCATAGGCACGAGTGCTGAGCTTATGAGGGTTCAGGTTTGTGATGCCGAAAGTCATCACCTTACCGCCAATGATATCTATCGTTTCGTTGTTTCTGCCCGGTCGGTCGAACTTCATGCGCATGTTGTAGTTTACAGTAATGGCATCAGGACCAGTAACACCAGTATTCAGATTCACCGAGCGCGACATACCGCTAAGGTCGGCACTACCATCTATAGATGTTATGATACGATGGTTGCGGTTGTTGTGGTGCAGAATTATCTGTGGCAGATATATATAGGTGACAGGTTGCAATTTCATATTCAAGTGGCGCACCCATAAGTTTCTTTCTTCATCATATACGAAGCCATCGTAGTTCTTGTTTATCTCTATCGCTTTCTCATATCCAGCAAACAGAGCTTCAGGCTGGAAGAAGGCTCGAGTGAAGCGAGGGGCATTATAGCGCGAAGGCGTCATGGTCTGTCCTGTGTGTGCTGTCACATAGTCGTAGGTAGAAGTTTCATCGATACGAATACTCTGTATACCATCCGAAGTATGAATCTCGTTCCATGCCAAGATGTCCCAAAAGCCAAAGTCGAACTTCGTAGATAATATGTTGCCAGATATCAGATGCTTATATGGCGCATTATGTTTGCCGTTAGCTTCTTCGCCTGTGAAATATCTACGAATGTTGAATTCGGTAGGCATGCCATAATCTAATGATCCGAAGAGTTCCTGATCTTTCTCGTCCCATCCGTAAAGCCATTCTGCCTTCCAGTCATACTCAGAATCATAATCAAACAAGTAGTCCCATAACACCTGCAACTCGAAGTCGACAGCAGGTATCCTCATCGAGCAACTTGCGTTCTCGTCATGCAGATGTAGCATAGGCTCACGTTCGCAGCTTGTTGTTATGGCGCAAGCCATCACGAAGCATACCATTACGAAGCATCCAATAGCTATCTTTCTGCAAGCATTCTTGCCTGCAGCCATGATATTGCTTATTATGTGCTTCGTACTTATCATTTTTACTTTTTTACCCTTTTACTTTTTTACCTTTCTATAAAGAAGGTCATAGCTTAGAGTGATATCCACTCTGGTTGGTCCAAACCATGTATATCTGTGTTGCCTCTTTTTGAAGTCTTTGGCGTCGCCATACCATTTGTAATAGTATTGCAGCGGGTCTCGGTCGGGGTTAACAGGACACTTCCATTGGTATGGGTCGTAGTCTGTTTGGTAATATCCTGCTTGCAGACCAATCTCCAGTCGCCAATGTTCTTTGCCTCC
>HF994032.1:1708-3107 GCA_000436915.1 Prevotella sp. CAG:1092
AGCGGTAGTACATATCCTATACCTAAGCCTGCACCCCATCCTTCGCCTTCCCATCCACGGTGCTCATCGAAGCAGATGTTGTAAAGGTTGGCATTGGCATAGGCGCTAAAGAATAAGCCCTTGAAGGCAGCTCCCTTACCAGGTTTGCGCAGACTGATGTCGCCACTTCGCAGATAGTAGCGAGTGTGGAGCTGATAGTTGCGCAGCTGGAAGTATTTATGCTCGTCATAATGTTGCCACCACGGACCGTCGAAACTTGCGCCATAGGTGAAATGACCATGAAGCGGATAGTATTCTATAGCCACATTCGGAATAGGGCAGAAACGGTCGTAGCCTGGCATGTAGGCAAAATCGAAGAGCAAATTTGTCTTGACGCTCAATAGCTCCCTACGTGAATTGTCGAGGCTTGCTATATATTCTTCAGGAATCTGTATAGCCTGCGAATTCAAATTTTGAGGAATAAACGAAACAGTAGGAATATTATATTTCGTATGTTCTTGTTGCTCTAAACCTATTATTGCTTTATCCATTGCCATAATGCGTACGGCACGAAGCTTATGGAAATACTGATGTAGCAATCTGCGCCAAAGTTTGCCGCAATTATAGCGTTTCATCACCTCCTTTAGCTTATGATTGTTATCATGATAAAGCTTCATTAGAGTTGCCACGGTCTTGTATTCCTCGTCGTGTTCGAGCCACATCAATGTGCGAAGCAATGGAAAATCTTCTGCGATAACGTCATAACGTATCTGGTCGGTATTAATGCCATAGCCACTAAGCAAGGCATCTACCGACGCTCTACGACCATTTGCCAATCTTTCGTTGTTAGGCGTAGGACCCTCAGGCGATGCTGTGGCTCTGCCAATAACGATTCCCCTGTCGCCCAAAGCTTTGAGCGCAGGTATCAGCGAGTCGGTGATCCACCGACGGTCTTGGTCGTTGATGTTAATCTTGTTCACAATGAATTCTATAGGGCGAGAATTTCTAACAAATATGCTGTCGGTGGTGTTGCTCTGCGCAGCAGTATCCATTACGAACCCAAAAATCATTGCGATAATCGTTATTACATATCGCACAAACTGTGTTTTTAATTTTAGTTAGTTTCTCAAAATGATATTTAACATCACTTCTAAGTTGGTTTTGGGTAGTAATAATGTACAAAATGTTTGCGTTGTGTTGCTTGTTGTTTTGACATTTACCCCCCCCTAGAATGCAAAGGTATTAAAATTCTCTTAATGTGCAAAGAAAAATTGATGTTTTTTTTGTTAAAACGTTATGAACTAATATGATAGGAATTTTATCAGTTTATCTAAATCGAAAGTTTAGTCCTGTAGATTATTGGTTTTAATGTATGATAATTTGAACTTTTGCATGTGGCTTAAGTACGGGCTGAAGGCCC
>HF994033.1 GCA_000436915.1 Prevotella sp. CAG:1092
CGAGCAACGCGGCGAATCATCAACGGAAACTTCACTTTTTGAGCATCCAGGCAAACCTTGTCGGATGAGCGCGAGATGGTGTAGTGTTCGTTGATTTCTTTTTGTTCTATTTTCAGCTTGCAAAGTTCTGTATACACATAGGTGCCCACTTCGGGAATTCGCATCTGTCTGCCCTCTTCCTTATCCAAAGGAGTAAGGATGAGTCGACCGCGGTCAAGGGTAAGCTCGTGAGAAGAAGAGAGCCAGGAGGTACCTGTAGTGGCGTGCAGATTCTCAGCCACCAAAGCCACTTGCGAAGAGTTGAAACCATAGTCGCTAAGAATGTTCCAAAGCAAATATTCAGCCGACGGATATTCCTCGACCTTGGAAATATCTACACAGAACGAATCGTTCAGCGTTGCAGACGAAACAGCCATAGCTTTAGCCTCACTAAGCGAAGCTTCTACAATTGTGGAAGCCTCAGCAATCCATCGAGCCATAGTAAGGATGTTGTCCTTGACGGCAGGATTCACATTCTCGAGAAGCGGCAACACGTTTAGCCTGATTTTGTTGCGTTGCACATCGTCGACAAGATTAGAGCTGTCGGTAACGTAGTCTTGATTTTCAGCCTCGAGATATTCCAAGATGTCTTCTCTACCTATGCAGAGCAAGGGGCGCAAGATGAAGCCATTACGAAGCGAAATGCCTGTCAGTCCGTTCATGCCTGTGCCTCTGACGAGGTTGAGCAGAATGGTCTCCACATTATCGTCCTTATGGTGAGCCACACAGATGGCGTCGGCATTAATATCGCGACGCAACTGTTCGAAATAAGAATATCTGAGGTCGCGGGCAGCCATTTCGATGCTGACCTTATGGAGTTGGGCGTAGGTGAGAGTGTCGAAATGCATGCGATGAAGAATTATACCCAACGATTCGCATAGCGACACACAGAAGTTCTCATCGCGCTCCGACTCTTTGCCACGCAAATGGAAATTGCAATGCGCAGCCTCAACGTCGTAGCCGAGAGCCTTCATAATAAGCAACAAAGCGACACTATCGGCTCCACCCGACAATGCCACTATGTATTTATTGTCAGCAGCAAGCAACTGATTTCGAGCTATGAAACCAGCCACCTGCTGCAGGATTTTATCTTTCTTAGTTTTCGACATACGGTATTTTTCAGAATACAGTATTTATTCAGAACTGAGGTGTATTTTATTCTACGTAGAGCACCAATCCCTTTAAATATTCACCCTCTGGATGATAGATGTTGATAGGATGGTCGGCAGGCTGATGAAGCTGATGAAGGATGCGCACCTTGCGACCAGCCTGAGCAGCAGCTGTGAAGACAGCATTGCGGAAGTTGTCTTTAGTAACCACCTGCGAGCAGCTGAAGGTAAACAATATTCCGCCAGGCTTAATCTTTTCGAAGCCCTTGACATTGAGGCGTGTGTAGCCCTTCAAGGCATTATGAAGAGCAGCACGATGCTTAGCAAAGGCTGGAGGGTCGAGAATGATAAGGTCGTATTTGCCATCGTTGGCATCAAGGAATTTGAAAGCATCCTCGCAGAAAGCCTCATGGCGCTTGTCGCCCGCAAAGTTGAGGTCGATGTTGGCATTGGTAAGCTCAATAGCCTTAGCACTACTATCTACCGAGTGCACCAACTTGGCTCCGCCACGCATAGCATAGACAGAGAAACCGCCAGTATAGCAGAACATATTAAGCACACTCTTGCCATGAGAATATTTCTCGAGCAATGAGCGGTTTTCGCGCTGGTCGACGAAGAAGCC
>HF994034.1 GCA_000436915.1 Prevotella sp. CAG:1092
TGGCGATCTTGGCTCTTGCCGTCGGTCTTCAAAACGAAAGTCTGAGTTTGAAAACCAATATAGCTAACCTTCACTCTCACAGCATCGGTATTGGCATACGGCATACGGAAGTAGCCATCTTGGTCGGTAGTAACTCCACCATTGCCATGCACCAGCTGCACTGTTGCTCCTGCTAAAGGAGTGCCCGAATCATCGAGCACACAACCAAGGATATCACCCGAGGTTGCAGCTTTAAGATCCAGGCACAGAATTGAAAGGATTAGAAATGTTGTAAATATCTTTTGTATCATCGAAATCTCTTATGTGTTTTTGCGCTGTTGCGTTTTTACTTTTTTGTTGCTACAAACTTGCCAATCATCGGCATAGGCATCTTACCATACTGCACAGAATAGCTGACGGTCAGGGTATTGCCCTTCAATGTACCTTGCAAAGTAACAGTATACTTTTTCTCTGCACCATTCACGGTAACAGTTCCGGCATAGTTTTCCTGAGAGAATGCGTAAGCACCATTAGAACCAGAAACCTTCACAGAAGGAACCTCTAAGGCAGGAAGAGCCATCATGCCCTCGCCACAAGTTGGCAATGTAACCTTGACAGTAGCATCATCAACAGCCTCAATCTTCATGGTAAGGTTATCGTATGTAGAAGCCTGACCCATTACGGTCATATCCAGGCTACTGGTATATGAACCTGCAATCTCTTTGGCTGCTGCCACTGTATCATTATCATCATCACTGCTGCAAGAGGTGAAAGCTACACACATTGTCAACATGGCTATCATCATGGTAGCGAAAGAAAACTTAAACTTTTTCATACTTCAAATTGATTTACTTAATTTACTTAATTATTATGATTATTAGCGATTTTTGTTATTGCTTTACAGATATCACTTTGGCTTTGCGTCGGTTTCGTTGTCTGCGCAGGATGATATATCCCGAAAGTAATGTCAGCGATATTATCAATCCTGACAAGAATACGAAGAGGTCGGAGATAGGACCAAGGAATGGCGAATAGCATCTGCCTACATGCAACTCTAACGCTATATTCCATAGCGACATCTTAGCATTGGCAATCTCTGAAGGCATCTGCAATTTCTCTGAGGCTCCTTTTGTATAGTCAAAGACTATAGGGATACCTAACGAGAAGTCATTGGAATATCCACTAACCTGCGAATTTGAAACAGGTCGCATCGACGATTGTGTGTTTGGCTTATGGCTAAAATAATCTACCACTCTGCCCGACATTATATTCCAACGATATAGGCCACTAAACGACCCTACTATCCATTCGTCACTTGCGCTATCTTTCTCGAAAACCGTTACTCCCATAGGACTTACGGTTGGCGCCTTATGCTTTGCTATTTGCATTGGGGGTTCTACGAAATTTTCATCCACCAGCATAAAACCATCAGAGGTTGAAACTATCCAACAGTCTTCTGCTACATCCCATCTTATAGCTCTTAGTTTATCATGCCATACGTTGCTGCTATCAGTCTGTGCCGATATCTTCTTCATTACCAATGGTATCATCAATGGTGGGCGAAGACACATGCCTGTAATAGCTATCCAAAGGGTTAGGATAATGGTGGAATAACCAAAGCGATTGTGCCATTTCATATTCCACACCATCTGTCGCCCACGACTCTTCATAGAGTTTTTCTTACCTTTGCGCTTCAACCTACGGATATCATAGGGAAGAAGGAATATCACTATACCTGTGAGCGACAATATTATTAGCACTACAGCTATCGCATCGACAACAAGCCTACCCGCCATACCAAAATACTCTCCACTATGCAGTTGCCACACAGTTTTAAAGAGAGTTGTAGAAGGATTATATCCTGTTGGGGCAGGTATTGTGAGAGTTTTAATTGCTCCATCCAATACCATGTAGACTTTAGAGCGTGATAACACTATAATGCTCGTACTATCCTTAGCAAGACAAACATCGGCTATTCGCTCTTCATTGTTGGGTAATACTATTTTCTTCCAATTCTTACCCTCTCTACAATATAGGTCATATTGCGTTGCGCACCATAGTCTTCCATCCTTTGTCTTTACAACATTGCGGATATTACGATTATCGGCACCTACATCAATACCTTCGTTGAAATCATGCCATTGCTCACCTTTAGTATCTGTCAGCCATAATCCTGCGCCTCCAAACACCAGTACAGAGTCTGCACCTATATTCCGACTACCCTTAACCACTCCATTATTGAAATTGGCTACGTGGTAGTTAGAAGGCATCCAACATCTATCTACATCACAACTACGAAATAATTGTCGATGGTTGAGAATAATGCCGGAAACGCAAAATATAAGCATGAACACCGATACTATCAAGCCTATCCAGCGATGATATTTTTTCCAAGTTATAATACGTCTCATTCAGGCACATATATTATCTCGCCATTCTCAAGTTGGTAGGCTATGCCCACCTTCTTACCCTTGTTGCCCGACTTCTTACTCTGGTCTTCTGAAGGGGTATAGCGATTTATCTTTTCACCATCTTTGGTAATAATTTCCATATTCTCCTTGCCAGGGTTCTTCACCATCGTGAAGTTATCCTTGCTGAACATTTCCGTCATATTATAGCGCGAAACGAGTGCCACCATCAGGGCAAGGGCAAACACCATCGCCACATCGAAGAGGTTGCTCACTACGCTCATCGGATCATCATCCTCGCCATCATGCGCCAGCCTATTTCTGCGTCTCTGTCTCATATTCATTTTGGTTAGTGAAGAACGAAGAGTGAAGAGTGAAGAATCATATAGTCCTTTTGGGTATATTATCATTCTTCATCACTCAAAATCCTTCACCTATTTTTATTTATAAATACTATTTAATTCTTCACTCTTCGTTCTTCACTCTTCACTTACAAGGTCTGCCATAAACTCGAGGTTGCTCATATCCTCGGTGTACCAGCGGTTCT
>HF994035.1:0-5895 GCA_000436915.1 Prevotella sp. CAG:1092
AGCCCGTACTTGAATCACATGCGAAAGTTCTGTGATTTACTTAACAACAATCTTTTTGCCGTTGTGGATATAGAGTCCCTTTACAGGCTTTGTGGTCTTTACACCCTCGAGAGTATAGTAAGCGCCATCAGCCTTAGCTGTCTTTACGCTATTGATGCCTGTAGCTTCGCCATCAAGGCTGAAGAACTTAGCTGCTGTTTTTCCAGGAACCTCCAAGTAAGCCTTACCTGCAGGGATTTTAACGCCATTATTAACTACTGCGAAACCTACCTTATCACCAATCTTTGTCAAAGCGAAGTATGTAGCGCCGTCAGAAGTTACGTCTGTTGTAGCTGCTATGAGGCTGTTGTTCTCCAATTTTTTACCCTCATCGCTTGTTACTACGAAGTTGTAGTCACCCTGATCAGCCTTAACCAAGATACCTGTGTTAGCAGGGATTACAGAACCAGCTTCAACCTTGTTGAGGGTGATGGTAGCCTTATCCTTATTTACCTTTACGGTCATCACCTTAACATCGTTGTTGTCAGGAACTACTATGTTGTTTGTTGTTGCGTATGTAGCGTAGCCTGCGTCTGAAACTGATACGGTCTTGGTAGCGTCGCCAGTTCTCTGGATATAGATATAGTCTAAGCCTGCAGATTGGTTTGTGCTATATGTATCATTCTTCTCATTATGTGTAGTCCAACCAGACAAACCGATCTTAGTTGTTTTATATAACTTCAAAGTTACAGAATGTTCTTTTAGATTATAAGAGCTATTGTTTTTTATATTCGCATAGCAAAGAGTGTTTGTATTATTATCCGCATTATTTAAGTCTCTAATAAATGCGCCACGATCACCTCTTTCGTAAAGATATACAGTAACTCTATATTCGCCCATAGGCAATTCACATAATTCAGCAGTTTTACCACCTGCTATAGCACTATATGCGCCATTAGACATGTTCTTGTTATAAGATGCGCCAATATTATTGCCAAGTTTTTCTGTTTCTGCAAAGTATGTGATATCTGATTTCTTTACCTCTATGGTTGCAGCCTTGTTCTCTAGTTTAATATTAATATAATATGGTGAAGTTGTTGTCTCATACCATTCGTTATTAATCTTATAGAATTTTGAGATTGCGATATCTGCGCCATCCGAGTAGGTTTCACCCTTAGCAACTTCTCCTAAATCGGTACCATTTTCTTTAGCATTGATGGTATATGCGAATTTTGTATATTTGCTAAATGTAAGAGTGATAACATTGCTTGCTTCATCTTCTGCAAGTTTTATCACATTGTTACCTGATTTATAAACATACTTTGCTGAAGCGTCAGAACTATAGAAAGTCTCCATGTCGGCAGCTGTAGCTGTTACGTTGCTACCTACTGTAGAAGAACGAGTAACAGTCTTTAGCTCATTTGAAGACTCGTCTACATATTTGATAGTATAGTTTGTTGGTAGAACGGCTTTGATTTCACTAGTAATAGAAAAATTATCAATAGCGTAATATCTATTGCTATTATCTACATTACTTGTGAATCCTAAAGTACTAATATCTTTCTTTACATCGTCAGCCAATTGACCACTAAAGGTCTTAGAATATTTTTTTCCTAATTTTGCTTCTCTTACATTAAAGGTTATTTCAACAAAACCAGATTGTGAAATACTGAAAGTTATAATAGGATTATAATCTTCTCCAGTTACGAATGGTTTTTTCTTATCACCAATTTCAAATCCATCGGCAGAATAATTTTTAGTTGTTGGATTACTACTTTGAGCATGGAATGCACTAAAGCCGTCTATAGCTTTTCCATTAATTACAACATTGGTTATTTTACAGCCTCCATTGTCATATGTGTATCCAACTAAAACAACTCCATCAGAATTTTTTAATTCCATTGTAGATGCGATTGTTTTGTCTTTCGCTGAATACCACCCCTGATATGCTGTGTAAGAAAAAGTTAAATTCTCATTTTCTTTTAATGTATATGGCTGATTTCCATCGGTATCTACATCTCCATCAAAATCCAATGTTATAGGCAGACCTTCTCCTGTAGCAAGTACATTACCAATATTTGAATTATTTTTAATTTCTCCAGCAGAGAATATTCCCTTTGTACCATCATCAAAATTTGCAGATACAGGGAATGATCTTACTTGAGCAAATGCAGAGTTCACTCCTCCCCATGCTCCAACCGCCATCGTAGCGACCAGCAGCGATTTAAATAGATTTGTTTTCATGTTTTAGTTAATTTGATATTATTAATTTAGTTATTTCTGTTATTAGGTTGCTCGTTTTGAGTAATAATATGGATTAATTTCGAGCGAGTAATTTATGTGTTGCAAAGGTATTAAAATATATGATAAGTGTATAATGGATTATCAAAAAATATAGGTGTTTTGTCATATATTAAAGGCGTTATGGCTTAAATGCTTAGTAATGAACCATTGTGATGTGTATTTTGGACACGAATCGCCTCTTTTTAGCTTAATATGTTGCACACGGATATCTGCCGAACCACGGAACTATTAACAATGTCTTGGCAAAAGAGGTCATTAAGTTTTATCAAAGACATGCGCCAGCCTTCCGTTTATATTCTGTGCGATTAGCCTCCGCCCCCACCAACCTCCGCTACCTCCGTTTATGTTCCGTAGGATATTTTATTCACGCAATAAACGGAAGCAGCCATGGTTGTTTTTTAAGACAACACATACAACAGGTACAACAAATACAACCATATTATCCTACGGAATTTAAACGGACGTACCGGACTAAAGATATACGGAGGCTAATCGCACGGAATGTAAACGGAGGCTAACGCCCATGAGTATTTTCGTAGGAGATGTCGCACACGGATTGCACGGACGCACACGGAATTGAGCCCTTGGGCTCTGCTGCTTGCCTTTCTCACTTACGATTTTAATCCACATTCGGTAGATTCACGATTAGTGTTCTTTAAAAATATAAATCCGTGTTGTCCGAGTAATCCGTGTGCGACATAGTGAAAGACCAAGGTAAAGCCTTTTAGGCTATTTAATTCTTCACTCTTCACTCTTCACTCTTCACTCAAGCATAGCTCGCAGTATTAACAAAAGATGAAGAAATTGCAAAATATTCAAAACGAAATGGGGAAATGTCGTTTTTATTTCGTTACTTTGTATATGACTATTTAAAATTCTACAATTATGGGAAAAGGAAAGAAAAGCATAAAGCGACTAAGCATGAAGCAGATGGCAGAGAAATTGGCTGAGCTGTTTTCATCGCAACCTGATAAGGTGTTGTCGTTTAAGGATATATTTAGAGCATTGAAGTTTGTTACCCACCCACAGAAGATGCAAGCCATAGACGTGATGGAAGAAATGGCGTGGGACGACTATCTGACTCAGGTGTCGGACAACTCGTATAAACTAAACACCAAGGGACAAGTGCAGGAAGGAACATTCGTGCGCAAGTCGAATGGTAAAAACTCGTTTATACCTGCCGATGGCGGTACGCCAATCTTTGTGGCTGAGCGCAACTCTATGGGCGCTCTGAATGGCGACAAGGTGAAGGTGAGCTTCATGGCTCGCCGAACTAACCATATCAAAGAGGCACAGGTGATAGAGGTGATGGAGCGTGCTAAAGATACTTTTGTGGGTAGACTGAAGGTGGATAGCGATATTGCATACTTGGTGCCACAGAACGATATTTTTGCTCACAACATTATTATTCCAAAGAAGAAGATAAAGGGTGGCAAGACCGACGACAAGGCGGTAGTAAAGATTGTGCAATGGCCAGACGGCGAGCGCAAGAACCCAGTAGGCGAGGTGGTAGACATCTTAGGACAGAGTGGCGACAACGATGTGGAGATGAACACCATCTTGGCACAATATGGTTTGCCATATAAATATCCAAAGGCTGTGGAAGAGGCTGCAGACAAGATTACAGGCGAGATTACTGCCGAAGACTATGCCGAGCGCGAAGACTTCCGCGATGTCTTTACCTGCACCATAGACCCTCGCGATGCCAAAGACTTCGACGACGCATTGTCTATACGCAAGCTTGATGGCGGACTATGGGAAGTGGGAGTGCATATTGCCGACGTGTCGCACTATGTTACCGAGGGTAGCATCATCGACAAAGAGGCTGTGAAGAGAGCCACTTCGGTGTATCTCGTTGACCGCACCATACCGATGTTGCCAGAGCGATTGTGCAACTTCATCTGCTCATTGCGACCAGACGAAGAGAAATTGGCTTATAGCGTAATCTTCAATCTCGACGAAGATGCCAACGTCAGAAGCTTCCGTATAAAGCATACCGTGATAAAGAGCAACAGAAGATACGCCTACGAAGAGGTGCAACAGCTGTTGGAAGATAATGGTGTGGTAGACGGAACAGGCGAGCCTGCACCACCAGCTACAGCCGCACATCCATATAAGGGCGAGAATGCAGAATTGCTGATAAAGCTTGATGCGCTGGCTAAGAAGCTGCGTGCAGCACGATTTAAGAATGGTGCCGTGAAGTTTGACTCCGAGGAACTTCACTTTGATGTAGACGACAAGGGCAAGCCTATACGCTGCTACTATAAGCGCTCTAAGGATGCCAACAAGCTGGTTGAGGAGTTTATGCTGCTGGCTAACCGCACGGTGGCAGAGAGCGTGGGCAAGGTGGCTAAGGGCAAGAAGGCTAAGACGTTGCCTTATCGTATACACGACAATCCAGACCCACAGAAGTTGGAAACACTCAGACAGTTTATCGCTAAGTTTGGCTACCGAGTGAAGACCGACGGCACAAAGGGTGCTACAGCACGAAGCCTCAACAAGCTGATGGACGAAACAGAAGGACGCCCAGAACAGAAGATGATTCAGAGCGTGGCGCTGAGAGCCATGATGAAGGCGAAATATTCCGTTCATAACATCGGCCACTTTGGTTTGGCGTTTGAATACTACACCCACTTCACATCGCCTATTCGCCGATATCCAGACACCATGGTGCATCGTCTGCTAACGAAATATCAGGCAGGCGGACGCTCAGCCAACGAGAAGCACTATGAGGAACTATGCGAGCATAGCTCAGACATGGAGCAGATAGCACAAAACGCCGAGCGCGACTCTATAAAATATAAGATGGTGGAGTTTATGGGCGACAAGATAGGCGAGGAGTATGATGCTCACATAAGCGGAATAACAAGCTATGGCATTTATGCAGAAATCGACGAGAACCATTGTGAGGGTATGATTCCGATGCGCGACCTTGACGACGACTACTACGACTTCGACGAGCGCAACTTCTGCTTGGTGGGCAGACGTCGCCATCATAAATATCAGCTTGGCGATGCCGTGAAGATAAAGGTGGCTAATGCCAATATCGAGAAAAAGCAGCTCGACTTTGTGCTTGTAGATAATGATCGCCCAAAGACCAGCGACGAGGGCGAGGACAATAAGATGTATTCAAAGAAAAACAGCAAGAAGAATAGAAAGAAATGATAAAAATACACTTCAATCACAAAGAAGAACTATGGAATTCGTGGTCGCATGCTGGCGGCATCGTCATAGCCCTTGTCTTTGGAGTGCTCTTCCTGGTATGGAGTGCGCAGAGTGAGAACGGATGGGCTACGGCAGGCGTGATACTATATCTGTTTGGTATGTTTATGTCGTATCTCGCATCAACCGTCTACCACGCAGTTTCGGCATGGAGCAAATGGAAAGAGAGGCTCAGGAAATGGGACCATGCTGCCATATACTGGAACATAGCAGGATGCTATTCGCCAATAACGCTTATTGCCCTTCGCGACCAAGGGTATTGGGGATGGACGCTATTCATCTTTATGTGGGCAGCAGCAATAGCCGGTACCGTGATGAGCTTTGTAAGGCTGAAAGACCATAGCAACCTTGAGACTATCTGCTTTGTGGTGATGGGATTGGCAGGTTTCG
>HF994035.1:5937-17724 GCA_000436915.1 Prevotella sp. CAG:1092
GCTGATAAACTCTCTGTCGCCAGCCGCCTTCTGGTGGATAATAGGCGAGGGCGTGGCTTATATCACGGGTGCCGTGTTCTATAGCCTAAACAAGAAGCGATTTATGCATACCGTCTTCCACTTCTTTGTGCTGGTAGGAAGCATCTGCCACATCATAGCCGTGTGGGATATTTTGATGGATTATCTATAAGAGAAAGCGACGGCGTAGAAACGCCATCGAACAAGGATTAATACTAAATATTACCTAAAGGTAAGTTACCCAAAGGTAATATTTAGTATTTTTTTTGCTTACCCTTTCTTACTTATCCTTTGTTTTTGATGCCTATACATATTTTCTCAAAAGCAAACAATAATGGAAAATATTGTGAAATCCATTATTTCTTATTATCTTTGCCAATCGAACTAAAAGACATAACAAGATGGCAAAGAAAGATGGTGGCGTGACGCCAATGATGCAACAATTCCTTAATCTGAAGGCGAAACATCCAGACGCATTATTGCTGTTTAGATGTGGCGACTTCTATGAAACCTATAGCGACGACGCTGTAGAGGCTTCAAAGGTGCTGGGCATTACGCTAACCAAACGCAGCAATGGCGGAAGCCAAGGCGAAACGCCCATGGCAGGATTCCCATATCATGCGCTCGACACTTATCTGCCTAAGCTGATTCGTGCCGGTAAGCGTGTGGCTATCTGCGACCAGCTGGAAGACCCTAAGCTCACGAAGAAGCTCGTGAAGCGTGGCATCACAGAACTGGTGACGCCAGGTATTGCCATGTCGGATAATGTGCTCAACTATAAGGAGAACAACTTTCTTGCTGCCGTAGACTTTGGTAAGTCGGCTTGTGGTGTGGCTTTCCTCGATATTTCTACTGGCGAATTCTTGACAGGACAAGGCACCTACGACTATGTGGAGAAGCTATTGAGCAATTTCTCGCCTAAGGAGGTGCTGTATGTGCGTAGCCGCAGACAAGACTTTGAACGCTATTTCGGCACTAAGATGTGTGTGTTTGAGATGGACGACTGGGTGTTTACGGAGCAGAGCGCACGACAGAAGTTGCTGAAGCATTTCGGCACAAAGTCGCTAAAGGGATTTGGTGTAGACCATCTGCATAGTGGCGTTGTGGCTGCTGGTGCCATAATGCAATACTTAGAGATAACTCAGCATACCAACATTTCGCATATCACTTCGCTATCACGAATAGAGGAAGAGAAATATGTGAGATTGGATAAGTTTACTATACGCTCGTTGGAGCTGTTGGCTCCGATGCAGGAGGATGGTGCAGGACTGCTGAATGTGATAGACCGCACGGTTACTCCTATGGGCGGACGAATGTTGCGTAGATGGGTGGTATTCCCATTAAAGGACGAGAGTCCGATAAAGCAACGTCTGGATATCGTGGAGCATTTCTTCCGCGAGCCAGAGGTGAGAGATGCTATTGACGAACAGCTGCATCGCATAGGCGACCTTGAGCGAATAGTGTCGAAGGTGGCTGTGGGCAGAGTTACTCCACGCGAGATAGTGCAGCTGAAAGTAGCTCTCGAGGCTATAGAGCCTATAAAGAATGCTTGCTTGGCTTCAGCCAACAAGGGACTGAACGTGATGGGCGATCAGCTGAACCTATGTAAGAGTATTCGCGAGAGAATAGAACACGAGATACAGCCCGACCCTCCACAGCTTGTTAGCAAGGGCGACGTGATAGCAACGGGATTCTGCCCCGAGCTTGATGAGCTAAGGGCAATATCGCATAATGGTCGCGGATATCTGCTCGAACTGCAGCAACGGGAAAGCGAGGCTACGGGAATAGCATCGCTAAAGGTGGGATATAATAATGTGTTTGGATATTATCTCGAAGTGAGAAATACATACAAGGACAAGGTGCCTGCAGAATGGGTGAGAAAACAAACCTTGGCGCAGGCAGAGAGATATATCACACAAGAGCTGAAGGAATACGAAGAGAAGATATTGGGTGCCGACGAGAAGATAATAGCTTTGGAGACAAAGTTGTTTAATCAGCTGGTGGTAGACATCCAGGAGTTTATGCCGCAGATACAGATTAATGCTAATGTGCTGGCACATATCGACGTGCTGTTGGGCTTTGCCAAGACTTCAGAGGAACATCGCTATGTGCGCCCTGTGGTAGATACTTCCGACGTAATAGACCTTAAGCAGGCTCGCCACCCTGTGATAGAAACACAATTGCCTATTGGCGAAAGCTATGTGCCAAACGATATTTACCTGGATAGCGAGAAACAGCAGATAGTGATAATAACCGGTCCGAATATGGCTGGTAAATCTGCCCTGTTGCGTCAAACGGCTTTGGTGGTACTGATGGCGCAGATGGGATGCTTTGTGCCTGCAGAGAGTGCGAGAATAGGCTTAGTGGATAAGATATTCACTCGTGTGGGAGCTTCAGACAATATTTCGCTTGGTGAATCAACCTTTATGGTGGAGATGACGGAGGCTTCAAACATATTGAACAACGTTACGCCACGCTCTTTGGTGCTCTTCGATGAGCTGGGTCGTGGTACTTCTACCTATGATGGTATTTCTATAGCATGGGCAATAGTGGAGTATCTTCACGAAAATCCAAGAGCAAAGGCACGCACACTCTTTGCCACTCACTATCATGAGCTCAACGAGATGGAGAAAAACTTTTCTCGCATCAAGAACTACAACGTGAGCGTGATGGAGAAAGATGGCAAGGTGGTGTTCTTGCGTAGGCTGGTGCGTGGCGGTTCGGAACATTCGTTTGGTATTCATGTGGCAGAGATTGCCGGTATGCCACGAAGCATAGTGAAGAGAGCTAACGATATCTTGCGACAGCTGGAAGCCGACAATGCGCAGGTGGGAAGCGTAGGCAAACCATCGGTAGAAAGACTCGGACAGTCGAGAGAGGGAATGCAGCTAAGTTTCTTCCAACTCGACGACCCTGTGTTGAGTCAAATACGCGACGAGATATTGCATGCAGATATAAACAACCTTACGCCTGTGGAAGCCCTCAACAAGCTCAACGATATCAAGAAGATATTGACGGGAAAATGATGTGAAAGGGTGAAAAGGTAAAAAAGTAAAAGGGTAAAAAAGTAAAAAGGGTAAAAACGAGAAAAACGATATGGCTTATAAGATGATAGTGCTCGACTTGGACGGCACTCTAACAAATAATAAGAAAGAGATTACTCCTCGCACCTACGAGGCGTTGATGGAAGCTCAGAAGAAAGGTATCGTGGTGGTGTTGGCTTCGGGCAGACCTACCTACGGCATTATGCCGCTGGCTAAACAGCTGAAGCTTGCTGAATATGGCGGATATATTCTGGCTTATAATGGTGGTAAGATCATGGATTGCAAGAGCGGCGATACGGTCTTTAATCAGGAATTGTGTCCCGACCTTGTGCCTATGCTCTATGATGAGGCTATGAAAGCAGGAGTACAGATATTGACTTACCAGGGTGACGGCATTGCAGCAACTAAGGCTGACGACGAATATGTGGAGCACGAGGCTTTCATCAATAAAATGCCTGTGGTGGAATATTCCGACTTCAAGAATCAGGTGGAATATCCTATTAATAAATGTCTCATCGTTGGCGACCCTGAGCCTTTGCATAAGCTTGAGCTAAAGTTGGCTGCTGAGATGGAAGGTAAGATTTCGGTTTATCGCTCAGCACCATTCTTCTTGGAGTGTGTGCCTTTGGGTATAGAGAAGTCGCAGTCGATAGATAAACTTATAAAGACTATCGGCGTAAAGCAAGAAGAGGTGATAGCTGTAGGCGATGGCTACAACGATATGGGCATGATACAATATGCCGGTCTTGGTGTTGCCATGGCTAATGCCGAGGACGAAGTGAAGACAGCTGCCAACTATGTCACACTAAGCAACGAAGAAGATGGTGTGGCTGTGGTAGTGGAGAAATTTATAAAATAAGAAGCCTCACCCCCAACCCCTCTCCAAAAGCGAGGGGAGTAGTTAGACTTATAGATAAAAGGTATATACAAACTAATGCCCTACAAGAGAAAAAGTGCTGAGCTTCAGACTTTTGCTCTTGTAGGGCATGCTATTTGTACCTTTGATACAATTCACTACTCTTTTTCTATTCTAATGCTCTTTCTTGCAGAGTATACGTAGATGGCGGTAGTGCCGAGTACGTATTTGTCTTCATAGCCCTGCTCTTCGAGAGTGAAGCCGAGACCCTTAATCTGCTCAACAAGATTGTTGAAAGCTGTGTTGTTGAATACCGCTATCAGCACGTTGCCATTAAGAGCCACATAACTTGATGTGCCCTTAGCAAGTGGCTTAGGTGTATCCTCGTAGATGCCATCGCCAAGTTTTTTAGGCAACTTACAGTTTTTAAACATCATCTGACTATAGTTGTCGAGGCGATAAATGCCATATTTGCCTACTGCTTTGTATCCCCTTGCTTTAGCTATTGCTGTAGCCTGCTCAGGCGAATTGAGAAGCTTAATAGCCTCCTCTATGGTGATAACGTCAGGATGTGGTGTGACATCATAGGTTATAGGGGCTGTGTTTTTCTTTGCTTCTATGCCATTTTGCTCTGTTATTGGCATCACATTCTTAGTGCCGCAACTTGCCAGCATGGCAAGAGCGAACAACGAGAGAAATAGTTTCTTCATAAATCTGTATATAATTCTATTAATTTGTTTTCTCTATTTATTTTCGAAATAAGCGCCAACTGCTATTAGCGGAATATTCTCCATCCAATCTTGATCTACATATCCCTTCATAGAAATGCGTAGACCTTTGAGCTCAGGATTGTCTTTGATGAATTGTGCTAATGAGCGGGCGCGAACATTCTCTTCTGCTTTTACTTCAATAGGAATGATGCGACTTGCTTGCTGAATGATGAAGTCAATCTCGGCAGGAGTCTTGGCGTTTGTCCAATAGTATGGCGTTAATCCTGCAGAGAGCAACTGTTGCATCACATATTGTTCGGTGAAAGCACCTTTAAACTCAGTAAAGGCATTGTTGCCAACGAGCATTTGGTCGGCAGGAACATCTGTCATACAAGCCAGGAGTCCACAGTCTAATAAGAACAACTTGAAAGCATCAAAGTCTTCATAGAATTTTAGTGGCATCTTAGGCTCTTTTATGCGGTTTACCTTATATATAATGCCTGCATCAAGTAGCCATTGGATAGCAAGTTCAAAATCCTTTGCTCTGCTTCCTTTGCGTATTGCGCCATAGATAAACTTCTTGTTCTCCTTGGCTAATTGCGCAGGAAGCGAGTCGAGTACCTGACGAATTCTTGTAGATTCCGTCTCCGTGGTATGCTTAGAGATGTCGCGCTTATAAGCATTGAGGATTTCCATTTGCAAGGTGCGGACTTGTTGCAAATCTTTGTTTTCTACGAATTTGCTAACCACTCCAGGCATTCCGCCTACATAATAGTATTGGCGCAGCAATTCTGTCATTTTAGGCATCATAATCTCTATCAATGCCCAATCCTTTGAATGCAGAATGTCTATCCAAGTCTCGTTGCCGGTGGCATCAAGAAATTCTTCATAATCCATAGGGTACATAGACAGCATGTCTACTTTGCCTACAGGAAACGATTCGCCTTTGCCAAGAGTTACGCCAAGCAAAGAGCCTGCCACTATGATGTTATATTCAGGCGCTTTTTCGCAGAAGTATTTCAGACTATGCAAACCGCGTGGTATTTCCTGTATCTCATCAAGAATGATAAGTGTGTCGGCAGAAGTTATTTTTACGCCTGTAATAGCTTGCAGGGTAACTAAAATTCTGTCGATATCGTAGTCGAGTTCGAAGAGTTGCTTAATTCTTGGCTCGTCGTCGCAGTTTACATAAGCCACCTTCTTATACTCGTGCTCACCAAAATGGCGCATAATCCAAGTCTTGCCAACTTGGCGTGCACCAAGTAGCATTAATGGCTTTCTGTCTTTGCTTTCTTTCCATCTAAGAAGTTGTTTGTATATCTTTCTCTTCATAAAGCCTTAATATTCAGTGGTTTCTGCTGCAAAGATACACTTTTTCGATGATAAAAACAAGCAAATGTTACACTTTTTCGATGATAAATTTAGCGATCTACTACACTTTTTCGATGATAAGATAAGGGAAATTCCACACTTTTTCGAGGATAAGACCTCTTATTTCAGATATTCTGAGAAGTCGGTAAGGCGCATATCGCCCTTACGTAGGAAGGTGTCGTGGAAGGCGAGAGCTGCCACCATAGATTGTGGCTCATGACCCATAGGAGCTATGTGGTTGAGATAATCGCGCAACAAAGGCTTGTAGTCAGGGTGAGCACAATTCTCTATTATTTCATGCGCACGACGTACAGGACCCTTGCCTCGGAGGTCGGCAAAGCCTTGCTCGGTAACGATGATGTCTACATCATGTTCGGTAGAGTCTACATGGCAGCACATAGGAACGATGGCACTAATTTTGCCACCCTTGGCAACAGAAGGCGTAGTGAAGATAGATATGTAGCCATTGCGCTCATAGTCGCACGAACCACCAATACCATTCATTAGCGATGAGCCGCAGATGTGGCTTGAGTTCTCGTTGCCATAGATGTCACACTCCAAGGCGGTGTTTAATGCGATAACTCCCAAGCGGCGGATAACCTCAGGAGAGTTTGCAATCTCGCTTTGGCGTATGGTGAGATGCTTAGAGAAGAAGTCCATATTGCTATACACCTGCTGCAAGCATTCGTTGGTAACGGTCATTGCCGTAGCAGAAGCATATTTGATTTTACCTTCGAGCATATAGTTTACGGCTGCATCTTGCACCACCTCGCTATATACATTAAACTGAGGAATGAGTGGACTTGTGCCCAAAGCCTTGAGCACGGCATTGCCTGTGGCACCCACACCACTCTGAATAGGCAAGAATGATTTTGGTATTCTGCCATGCTTCATGTCGTTGGCAAGGAGGTCGGCTACATGAAGACCTATACGCATAGTATCGTCATCAGGCTCCTTGAAAGCACGAGCCTCTTCAGGAATATTGCTTTCTATCACACCCACAATTTTGCGAGGGTCTATGCTTACATAGTTATTGCCCACGCGGTCGTAAGGAGAGTGGATATCCATAACCTCACGATTCTCCCAGCACTCGTGTGGTTCCCATGTGTCGTGAAGGAAACGAGAGTTAGGGTTGTGGAATTGGTTGTGCTCGATAATTACCTTTTTAGCCAAGCGGGCTATAGTAGAAACGATGCCACCAGCAGTAGTAAGATAAGCTCTACACTCTGTGGCACCCTCGTCCAAATCGCTCACTTCGATGATTGCCCAGTCAACTTCGCCATAGAATCCGCGTCGCAGTCGCTCTGCCATATGACCGAGGTGCATATCCTCGTAGTCAACTTCTCCAAGATTGGTATGCGTGCGGAAGTCTTTGTTGGTAGAGAAAGGAGCACGGAACTTTAGTGCATGTGCTGCCGCCATGTCACCTTCCACACTCTGACACGAAGACGCTCCGGTGAGGATTCCCACCTGGAAAGGTTGTCCTGCATCATGCAGTCTTACGGCACGCTTGGATAGTTCCCTAAAAATTGCTTTAGGATTACCATTAGGAGTAAAACCAGACAGAGCCATCATGTCTCCGTCGTTGATCATCTCAGCAGCCTCAATGGCTGTAATTCTTCTATAGGCCATAGGATAAAAGGGTTTAAGTTTGATGGCAAAGATAAGTAAAATAATCAAGACCAAAAAGAAAAAGCTGGTAATTTGTTATTTATATGCAGAAAGCGACGCAATTGTTGTATTTAGATACATTTCTTTTGCAATGTGATAGAAATATATCGTGATATTATTACCATTAATCGTTTTTTTGTGCTAACTTTGCAAGCATCATATTTAAATAAGGATAAATTATGGAACAAACATTAGTAATATACAACACCCTAAGCCGTAGCAAGGAGCGTTTTCAACCATTGCATGCACCAAATGTAGGTATGTATGTTTGTGGTCCAACCGTATATGGCGATCCACATCTTGGACATGCTCGTCCTGCCATCACTTTCGACCTTTTGTTCCGTTATCTCAAGCATTTGGGATATAAGGTGCGCTATGTTAGAAACATTACCGACGTAGGCCACTTGGAGCACGATGCTGATGAGGGCGACGACAAGATAGAGAAGAAGGCACGCCTTGAGCAGCTTGAGCCTATGGAGATAGCACAATATTATACTAATCGCTATCATCAGGCTATGGATGCTCTCAACGTGTTGCCACCAAGCATAGAGCCTCATGCCACAGGTCATATCATAGAGCAGGAGCAGCTGGTACAGCAAATCTTGGACAACGGATATGCCTATGAGAGCAATGGCAGTATATATTTCGATATCGAGAAATACAACAAAGACCATAAGTATGGTATTCTCTCTGGTCGTAGCCTTGAGAATATCATTGACGAGAGCCGTACTCTGCAGGGAGTAGGCGAGAAGAAGAACCAAGCAGACTTCGCTTTGTGGAAGAAGGCACAGCCTGAGCATATCATGCGTTGGCCAAGTCCTTGGAGCGATGGTTTCCCAGGATGGCATTGCGAATGTACTGCTATGGGAAGAAAGTATCTTGGCAACCACTTCGATATTCATGGTGGAGGTATGGACCTCGTATTCCCACATCATGAGTGTGAGATAGCACAGGCTGTGGCTTCGCAGGGCGACCAGATGGTGAAATACTGGATGCACAACAACATGATAACCATCAATGGTCAGAAGATGGGTAAGAGCCTTGGCAACTTCATCACTTTGGAGCAGTTCTTCACAGGCAACCATCCATCGCTTGAGCAGGCTTATTCGCCAATGACAATACGCTTCTTCATCCTCTCTGCCCACTATCGTGGAACTGTAGACTTCTCTAACGATGCTTTGAAGGCAAGTCAGAAGGGATTGCAGAAACTTATGGATGGCATCTCGGCTATGGAGCGTATCAATGCTGAGGCTAAGAGCACAGAGGATGTTCACAACTTCGTTAGCGCATTACGCCAGAAATGCTATGATGCTATGAACGACGACTTGCAGACTCCACTCGTTATCAGTAACTTGTTTGAGGCTTGCCATGTTATCAATACCATCGTAGACCATAAGGCAACTATCGATGCTGCAGACCTTGAGGAATTGAAGTCTACTATCAGCACCTTCGCTTACGACATCCTCGGACTCCGTGCTGATGTTTCTTCTGGCGATGGTAAGCGAGAGGAAGCTTTCGGCAAGGTTGTCGACATGGTATTGGAACTTAGAAAGCAGGCACGTAGCGAGAAGAACTGGGCTGTATGCGACCAGATTCGTGACGCTTTGAAGGAAGCAGGCTTTGATGTTAAAGACACCAAGGATGGCTGCGTATGGAAGCTTAATTGCTAATAATATACTGTTTCACAGATATTTATTACACAAATGATATTAAAGGCTAAGGAAATTCAATTTCTTTAGCCTTTATTGTTGGTGGATATGTGAAATAAGTTGTATTTTTGTAGTCGAAACCAATAACTATAACGTGATGAAAGTAACTACTAAGAAGAATCGTTTCAGCAGAATGAAGATTGGAGCAAAGGTTTGTGCTGCCATCTTCTGTTTGTCGTCGTTTGGAGCCTATGCCAACGCCGCTATACCCCACTATGAGCCAACTAAGGAAAACCTTGAATCGCGAAAGGAATTCCAAGATGCTAAGTTTGGTATCTTCTTGCATTGGGGACTGTACAGCATGCTTGCTACAGGCGAGTGGACTATGACAAACAAGGATTTAAACTACAAGGAGTATGCTAAGCTTGCAGGAGGCTTCTATCCCGGCAATTTCGATGCTGCTAAATGGGTGTCGGCAATAAAAGCATCGGGAGCCAAGTATATCTGTTTCACCACTCGTCATCACGAGGGTTTCTCGATGTTCCATACCAAGTATTCCGACTATAATATCGTGGATGCTACGCCTTTCAAGCGCGACATACTGAAAGAACTTGCCGACGAATGCCATAAGCAGGGCATACGCTTGCACCTTTATTATTCGCATATAGACTGGTATCGTGAGGATGCTGTTTGGGGCAGAACAGGTCATGGTACAGGTCGTCCTAACCCTAAGGGCGATTGGAAGAGCTATTATAAGTTTATGAACAATCAGCTCACCGAGCTATTGACAAACTATGGCAAGATTGGTGCTATATGGTTTGATGGCTGGTGGGACCAGGATATAAACCCTAACTTCGATTGGGAGTTGCCATATCAATATAACCTCATCCATAGCCTGCAACCAGCTTGCCTGATAGGCAACAACCATCATCAAACACCTTTCGAGGGCGAAGACTTCCAGATGTTTGAGCGCGACCTACCAGGCGAAAATGCTTCAGGATTGTCAGGACAGGATATTAGTCAGCTGCCTTTGGAGACATGTGAAACCATGAATGGCATGTGGGGATATAAGATCACAGACCAAGACTATAAGTCGACCAAGACGTTGATACATTATCTCGTTAAGGCTGCTGGCAAGAATGCCAACCTCTTGATGAATATCGGTCCTCAGCCTGATGGCGAGCTGCCTGCTGTAGCCTTGGAGCGATTATCAGAGGTTGGAGAATGGATGAAGACCTATGGCGAAACCATATACGGCACTCGTAATGGTATTGTAGCTCCTCATGATTGGGGTGTTACTACACAAAAGGGCAACCGCTTGTTTGTGCATATCCTAAACCTTCAGGATAAATCGCTTTATCTTCCTACTGGCAACCACAAGATAAAAGCAGCTTTCGACTTTGCAACAAAGCAGAAGGTGAAAATCCAGAAGGTAGATGGCGGCATATTGCTAAACCTTGACAAAGTGCCTACCGAGGTTGACAAGGTGGTGGAGATTAGCTTGTAATAATAAGGTATATATAAGTATAAAATAAAAGATGCAAGACTCATGGTCTTGCATCTTTTGTTTGCTGATATTACATTTCAATAATCTTTGCAATAGTATCTTTCACTCTCTGAGGTGACGAAACAAGGGTGGTGCCTTCGTCAGCATCCTTAGAGCCCATGTGCACTTCTTGGTTGTGGCTTTTCATTTTGCTTGGCACACTTACTCTTGCTGAGAAATGATATTCATGGATTCCTGTGGCCTCATAGATGGCGCGAATATTGTCTTCTGTTACTCCACTACCAGCCAAGAGGATTATTCTGCCTGCTGCCTTCTTCTGGAGTTCTGCCAAGAGGTTTACACCCTCTATAGCCTTAGGCTGTTGACCCGAGGTGAGGATGCGCTCGCAGCCAAGTTTGATGATATCTTCCAAAGCCTTGAATGGGTCTGCAGTGCGGTCGAAAGCACGATGAAAACTTACAGACATAGTTGTTTATGCTAATTCTGTACATGTATTTAATGTTCAATTGGGGAGCGGATTGACGTGTAAATTCCACTAAAAATATATGATGGTGGAAAAAGTATAGTTTGAGATATGGGAACTATTAGATTTATTGTTGCTTTGATGCTTCTTTTGAGTGCGTTATCTTCATGTGATAAATTTTCTTCTGCGGATGGTGGAATGAAAGAAAATGCTATAATTGCTACTTCTGATGCAATAGAAATAGATCATCATCACTCAAGGAATCACAATAAGGATGTTTCTCGAACAGAATAGTCTTACTCTTCTCAAAATGAAGAAATGTATGCTTTCGAAAAAAGGAAATATATATATAGTGGAAATCCAATGCTTGATAATTTGACTAGAATGGCTCAGGAAGATGCGTATTGTAGTAAATCAATGTCAAATGAACATTTATACAAATATACCAATGAGTTTCTTCGAAAGGGCGAATTGTGTGATTTGAAATGTATAAATTGT
>HF994036.1 GCA_000436915.1 Prevotella sp. CAG:1092
CATTAGTGTCCAATTTTTATTGGACACTAATGCCTTGTTTCCTATTTTAAAGTCTTTAATTCGGGCATTTATTATCAAAAGTTGTCGTAATCTCGTGTTTTTTTATTCTTAGTGTCCCATTCTTGAGGTATCTACCTCTTTTACTTCCTTTTCTTTGTAGCCACCAAACTTATAGATGATGGCGAGAGTTACAATACTCTTCTGTAATATTTGTAATAAGAGAACTAAACACACAAAATAATAGAGTGAAGATTCAATAGACATCAAGTCTTTAGAATCTTCACTCTTTTTTGTTATCAGTATTATATGTTCTAAATGGTAGAAAAAGCAAGCATCTGGATGGTTAAAAATTAAAAAAATACATTTGTCATCGGCACAATCTTTGTATCTTTGCTAAATTAATTTCTTGGATGGCTGAAGGAACAAGGCTACGAATTCAAGACATTTGATTAGTAAGATATATGGAAAAGATAGAAAAAGACAAAGTGCTCTCTGCCGTGGTGCGCACATTCTTCAAGTATTTCACCCTCGGCATCATCGAAGGCTCTGCAGAAGATGCCATGGACATGAGCATTTATGAGCCAAAGAGCGTAAAGCAGTATGTGGTAAAACACTTCGAAAAAATCTCCGCCACTTTCAACGAAGAGGCGTTTTATGCCTTCTCCCGCATGAACTATCTTGAGGAAGAGGTGGAAGAGGAACTGCAGAAGTTTATCTCATCCGGCGGTGAAACATCCACTATGGATTTGATGCGCTTTGCATGCAGAACCGACGAATTCTATTCCACCATGGTGAGCGAATACAAGCGCAACATGGAGCTTCTGCTATGCGGAATCTTCTCTGTCACACCCGAACAGGCTTCTCAATATACGCGCTGCAACTCCATCGGGAATATGCCGCAAGACAATGCCGAAGCCATCATAAACCGCATTGCTAACAAGGCATACGAGAAGGGGAAGAGCATAAAAGAATAAGAAATACTAATATTGTTTTTAGTTAATTGTTATGGTTTTTCTTAATATTTGGCTCAAAAGCTAATTATTGTCGTTATATTAAGTAATGCAGTGTGTGATGATTCTATAAGGTGCTTTGCTTTAATGAGTTAGCTAACTATGTTTGATGACGAAAGCATGCAGGGCAGACGCATTAAATTGCGCTGCCCT
>HF994037.1:0-1864 GCA_000436915.1 Prevotella sp. CAG:1092
GCCTGAGTTAGAGGCACTTCTTGGTTCCTCGTCGAGCTCGTCGTCGTAGTCGTCGTCGCTGGTGAGGTTCATGCCTTCTGCAGGCTTGCTTGGCTTTTGTAAGTATGCCAACATGTCTTGATAAGTGATATTGTTGCTCTCCAGCACCTCTTTAGCTCCGTTGTTGTTTTGGTCGTGGAGGATGGCGAGCAACAGGTGGTTTACGTCAACAATCTGCGAGTGTTGCATTCTTGCCTCGAGCACAGCAAGCTTCAATAGCTTGTTGGCTTGTTCGTTGAGCACCAGCTCGGATGTTGATATTGGTTGAGTAATGTCGTCTTCACGAACTTTGTCTTCAAGCTCGTGTTTTATGTTATCCATGTTTATCGACATTCTGCTGAAAATATGGTTTATGTCTCCTTGTTTATCGCGCATAATGCCAAGTAGCAAATGCTCAGGACCAACCGAGCGACTTGCTAATCGTGTGGCTTCTTCGCGGCTAAACACGAGAATTTCCGATACTTTGGGCGAAAACTGACTTGTCATATATTTGTATTTTCTGTTGTGTTTCGGGTACAAAGTTATACCTTTTTTTATAATATATGTGCAAAGTGTGTGCCAATTTTATTTGCACAGGTTGGCAAAGGTGCAATGTTCGCATCGGGTGGTGTCGGCAGTAGGGGCGAAAGGAATGGCAGGATTGAAGATTTCGGCAAAGAGATTGTCGAGTAGCTCCACATACTGGTCACGATAATCTGCGATGTCAGTAATAGGCTCCTTGTTGATTTGCAGAATTGGGTCGTAATCGTCGGCCGACATTTTCTGAATATACAGCAATGCCGGGCTCACCTTCTTGTCCTCTACCTTGTCCTTGACGATGGTAGAATAGAGCATCGTTTGGATGTAGTAGTTAGCAGGAATATCCTTGTTTTTGGCAGGGTCGAAGATGTCGTCTACAGATGTTGGCCAGTAAGCAGGATAACGACCCGTTTTGTAGTCCACGATGCGAATGGTGTCTGAGTTTTCTATGCGGTCTATGCGGTCGATGATGCCACCAACCTTGCATTTAATGGTTTTGCCATCAACGTTGATGTCATGCATCTTCTCCACCCATTTCTCCGTGTCGATTATGGTGATTGGAGCCTGCTTGGCGTCCGCCTCGATGAGTTTGCCAAGATACTTCTTTATGACCATAGAATTTATCTCCTGCAGACCGTTGAGCTTGCCCAAGCGAGTGGTCTCAGGATCCTTCTCGTAGAGCACACTCACAAAGGCTTTCTCCACGCAATGGTCGATGTGCTTTCTGAGGTTACCAAAGTCAGACTTTTGCAACACCCGTCCCTTATAATCTTTATACAGGAAATCGGCTGCAGCATGGAATATATTTCCGAATATTCGAGCATCAATATCGTCGTCGTCGGTCTCGTCGTTTTCGCGAAGACCCACCACATGCATGTAATAATATTTCAGCTGGCAAGTGAGGTAAACTCCGATAGCCGAAGGCGAGATACTGATGGTCTCTTTGCCCTCTTTTGGCGTGAGCATTTTCTCCATCACCTTGTCGTCTTTCGCCACTTCGTGTTGTAAAGTTTTGGCTGGCGACTGCTGCGCCATGATGCTTTGGCGCTTGATGTCGTGACCACTTTCCACCATGAGCTGAAGCATGAAGCGGCTCATTTCCGAGGTGTGAGTGCCTTCGGTTGTGGTGTTGTAAGCCAACGAAATGTCGGAAGCCCTTTGCATCAGACGATAGAAGTAATAGGCGTAGATGGCAATCTTGTTGTCGATGGTGGTGAGCCCGTGAAACTTGCGAATGGAGTAAGGAATGAACGACGAGTCGTTGACACCCTTAGGCATATTGCCCTCGTTGCACGAAAGGAAGAGC
>HF994037.1:1883-11373 GCA_000436915.1 Prevotella sp. CAG:1092
GGAAGAGCACATGGTCGAAGTCCAAGTTTCTTGTTTCCAACACTCCCATCACCTGTATTCCCTCGGCAGGTTCGCCATGGAAAGGCACACTCGTGGCGCCAACAATCTGGGCAACGAGTCGTTCGAGTGTTTGTGAATGTACTTGTAGTATATCTTTGGTAATCAAAAGGTTCAGACGGTTAACTAAAGTATAGGTTCTGAACAAGGATTCCTGGAAGAAAGCATCCTCGTAGTCGCTACTATGCTTGCCCGTATACTCCAAAACCTTAGCCACCCATTCCATGGTTTCGGCTGTGTCGGAGGCATCGGCAGGCTGAGCAAAGAGAAGCGACAAACCCTCGTCGACCGACAAGTCGCGACTCGTAGGGAAGTAGTTTCTGTCCTTTATCAACTGCTCTTTCAGCTCCAAAACCTTCGGGCTGATGAAAACCGAGTAGGGGTGGACGAGGAGCTTGTTGACCGTTTTTAGTCTGAACGATTTACCATTAGTAGAGAGCAAGTCGGCACGAAGAGTGAGCAGCAAGTTGAGCATCGAAGCAGCTGGCGAGAGCGAGAGCGGATAGCCTGTGGTGATGTTGATCATCAAGCCCGACGGCAGATTGTTGACCACGGTAGGCAACAGTTTCTCGTCTGCCAACACTATAGCTGTGCGCTCGCTATCCTCGGCACGATGGTTTTCGGCAAGCCATTGCTTGATGTAGCGAGCCTGAATATTCTCGGTTTGAGCACTAAGAAATGTAATATCTTTTGGCTTGGAAATATTGCTGTAAATAGCCTCGTCGAGGTTGTCTATAGCATTAGGAAAATCGGTTAGATACTTCGAAATATACACGCCAGCTTCGCCTTTAGGCAGATGATTTTTGGCATCTATATAATAGTGGTCGAAGTCCCAATAGAAGGTTGCTTTGCCCTCGTTTTTCAGTCGTGTGAAGAGCTGCTGTTCAACCAGCTGCATCATGTTGAAACCAACGAAAATATAGTGCTTATATTTGAAGTCTACCACGGGCTGTTCAGCCACATCGCGATAGAGCATTCCCTCGTAAGCCAAGCCCGCTTGGCGTAGCTGTTGGCGATAGTCGGTATAGATATCGAGCAGCTTGCCCCAAAGCTCGTTGAAGCGGCGCTTAAGCTCGCTCTGAGTCTCGGCAAAATATCCAAAAAGGCGCTTTAGCTGAGCCATCTGTTCCTCGCTCAGCATGTCGGCAGGAGCCGTGGTCAGGTCTTGATAATTGCCAAGGTCGGAGAAAATCTTCTCGGCATTACCAAGATTCTTGTCAATATCGTCGAAATCGGCAAGCAGCAGTTCGCCCCAGCCATAGAAATGGTCAAGACTATTGGCTGCAGCATTAGCCCCTGCAGGCACACGCTGGCAGTAGGTGGAGTAGAGACGGCACACCAGCTCTATGCTGTCAGCCACCTCAAGCTCAGAATGCTTGCGAAATAAGTCGCTAATAGTGATGTAGGCAGGGCTCCAAATAGGCTTTTTGGCTATTTGCGCCAGATGCTTGTTGAGGAACAGCGAAGCACGCTTGTTAGGGAAAACCACAGCCACGTCGGCAAGTTCGGTGCCGAAACGATTTATGATGTCTTGAGCCACAGACTCAAGGAATGATTTATTGTTTGTCATTATGCGTTGACCTCCTCAATTTTGTTAGTGTAAACATACCATAGATAGCCCTTTACGTTAGAGTAGCCCATGCTTGAAAGCAAATGCATGTATTGCGCCACCTGGCGTTGGTGGTCTATGTTGGGCGCAGCAAATTTGAAGTCGACAACGATGGTTTCCTTGCCATTCATCATCACTCGGTCTGGGCGACGATTAATCACCTTGCCCGTGGTCGGGTCGATGTCTAATATTGCACATTCGTTGAAAATCTGCCATCCTGGCGAAAACCACTCCTTCACCTTCTTGCTCTCCAATCGTTTGTGGAGCATCTCCATGAGCTTCTCCTTGGATGTGGAAGAAGAGTATAGTTCGCCCTCTTGCTCCAACAAGGTTAGCGCCTTATCGATGTCGGCAGAAGTCTCGATGGTAGAGAATATGCGATGAAGAATGGTGCCCGTTTTGATGTAAGCCTCTTGCTCCTCGTCGGTTCCCTCGTCGTCGGCAGTCACAAACTCCCGACTCTTGTTGCTTTGTCGGAAGTCTACGTCGGCTTGCTTGTATGAATAGTTGTCGAGGTTTAGCGATAGAGGCGTTATTTCAGGCGTGAAAACGTTGGTTTCAGCCTTGTTGCTTTCAGCAGTTGCTTCCTTGGCTTTAGGCTCCTTGATGAATAGTTCGCCATAGTTGAAAATTGTAGCATCTTCGTTCTCTTCTATGCAGCATCCCTCGAACTGGTTTGATTTTGCAAGGGCGTTGAGCGTAGAAGCCACGATGGTGGCACGAGTGCCCGAAGTTCGTGAGCCCTTGCGGTTGGCATCTTTGCACGAAACGAAGAGATTCTTTCCGGCACGAGTGAAAGCCACATACAGCAAGTTCATGTTGTCGACCATATTCTGCATGTGTTCCTCGTTGTAGTCAGCTTCGTAGATGGTACCTGAGAGCTTGGTTTTGCTAAACTCCAACGGCACAAGCGGCAACTTATTATAAGGACTCTCCTTAGGCGAAGCCCAAAGCGTAGCGGTCTGCTCCATCTTCCAGTCGCAGAACGGGATTATCACGTTGTCAAACTCCAGTCCCTTACTCTTATGAATAGTGAGCAATCTAATGCCCTCCACCTTGTCGCTCTCGATAGCCTTCTTGTGCATGTTCTCGTCCCATTCGTTGATTACGTCGCTTATTGTGGCAGGCGTGTCGGCAAGAAACGAAGCCAAAGTGTCGAAGAATTTGCAAAGATAAGCAGTCTCGTTTTTCAGTTTGTCGAGACGGAAAATGTTGCAGATGGTTTCAGCCAATTCGTAAGTAGGTTTCTGTGCTAAGAGCGCTCTTGCCTCCTTGTTGAATGCGGCAGGCAATAAGGCATCGAAGTTGGCAGAAGCGTTGAGAATAGCCGTAGCAGCATCTGCGTTGCCACTAAGCAGTTGCGAATAGCGAGCAAGAGTGGCTTTCGACAGTTCGTCGACATCGTTAGCCATCACTCGCATAGCTGTGATGATGGTTCTGACAGCGAGCGAAGCTTCAAGAACGAAAGCCTCGTCGGAAACTAATGTAACCTCAGGCAATTCGTCCATCAAGAAAGCTCCGATAGAAGCGATGTGTTTATTGGTACGCGTGAGGATGGCGATGTCGCTTTGCCTTACGCCCTTTTGCAAGAGCATGTTTATTTGGTCGGCTATGAGCTGCATGGTCACGCTCTCGTAGTCGTCGATAGGCAACAAGGTTACGCGAACCAAACCATTGTGAGCCTTGTCTGCCTTTTTAGGATGAATCTTTTGGCACACAGCCTCCTTCGTGTAGATTTTGTCTACGTTACTTGCGTTGTTGGCAAACTCCTTGAACTCCTCTTTGGCAGCAGTCTCGAAGAAAGCGTTGTTGAACTTCACGATGTTAGCCTCAGAACGATAGTTGGTATCGAGGGGCGTAGGCTCTATGTTGTAGCCCGGAAACTCTTGGCTTATGTTGTTGAGCAGTCGCCAGTCGCTTGAGCGCCAACGATAGATGCTCTGCTTAACGTCGCCCACTATGAGGCAAGCAGAATTTTGCGACATACAATCCTCCAACAGCACTTTGAAATTGTGCCATTGTGCAAGGCTCGTGTCCTGGAACTCGTCAATCATGATGTGGCTTATCTGCGTGCCTATCTTCTCGTAGACGAAGGGAGCATCGCTTGTGCCAATCATCGTGTTGAGCAAAGCCTGAGTGGCGCTAAGCGGAAATCTGTTTGCCAAAGCGTTCACCTCGTCAACCTTATCCTTTATAGAACCAAGAAGGCGCAACTTGCTGATGTGGCGAATGGTGTTGGAAGCCGATTTGTAGCTACTCATCCATTCCTTGCGCTTAGCCTCGGTTTCGTTGAGCATCTGCATCAGCTTTATCGCCACCTGCTCAAGACTCGTTCCCAAGTCGCCTTTCTTAACCCAAGCGCCTATGTCTTCGGTAGCCTTTTGAGCCGTTTTGTTGAAATGTTTGTCGTCGTCAACGCCAGCCATAGCCTTGATGCCGTTGGCAAACTTTTCGAAATATCCGCAAGCACCACTCTTGCCACTCTTGAAGTCGGCAAAGCTAATGCCGTTGGCCTCCATAAGCGTCTGATAGTCGTCGTAGACCTTGCTGTATTCTTCCTCAGCCTGCTTCATGATGCCACGCATAAGGCTGTCGAAATTCTTGAAGAAATCGGGCTGTTGGAATACCTCGTTTAGCTCTTCTTCGTGAGCCTTGTAGATGTCGGAAAAGATGGTTAGTCCGAAATTCTTTATTGAGTTGATGACGTTCCAGCTTTTGTCTTCCGAGATGTTTTCGTTGATGTAGTCTAATATCCACTTCATCACGTTGCTCTTTGGTGTGAGCTGTTCAATCATCTCGTCTACGGCATTCTCCTCAATCTGACTATCGTTGAGCGAGAGTTTGAAATTGGCGTTGAGGTTTAGCTCGCGCGCCATGTTGCGAGTAACCTGCTGGAAGAAAGCATCGATGGTTTGAATGCGGAAATAATTGTAGTTGTGGAGCAGATAGTGGAGCGCCTTGCCCGCATTCCGCTTTATCAGCTCGTCAGAGATGGGCTTTTTCGCCTCGTGGAAGTCTTCCTTTATCTTGTTGGCATAAGCCTGAGAGTCGGGTAGGGAATGAGCCAAACCGTAGAGTTGGCTCAGAATACGCAACTTCATCTCGTCTGTAGCCTTGTTGGTGAAAGTTACGGCAAGAATTTTTCTATAGTTTTCGGGCTGTTCTATCAGCAGCTCTATATATTTCACGGCAAGGGTAAACGTCTTGCCACTACCAGCACTTGCGCTGTAAACGGTCAATATGTTGTCCATGATGTTGTTTTTCCAGTCTCTAAGATGTTGTTACCATTTTCTAAATAGTTCGAATCCCCATTTTACGCCCACGCTATCAAACTCCCATTGTTTCATCGAGGCAAACATGCCAAACGAGAACCAACGAGTGGTGAAGCTGTAGCCGGCTTCGATATAAGTATGAATGCCCTTTACGTCGAGAGTGCTCACGTTGATGCGCTCCATCTCCATATATTTGCCCACATACGGCAACCAACTGAGTATCAATAGCGGACTCTCGTAGCTCATGTTGGCGCGAATGTAGTAGTCTGACTGATTGTAGGTTTCTTGTTGCAGCAATTCAAATTCGCCACTCCAATCGTCGTTCCATCCTCCAGCTATGATATTGTCGCGGAAGTTTTCGAAGTCGAGGAAATATCCGTTGCTGTCTTTGGTAGTATAGAAGCCCGTGCCAAACTTGAAATGGAAATTCTGCAGTTTGTTGAGTCGATAAATATACTCGCTATTCAGCTCCCAACGCTCGTAGTTGATGTTGGAGTTGAGTAGTCCCTTGATGCTTCGTTCGTAGTCGACCGTGATTACAGGACCCTGCCACGCCAAAGGTCGCAACCTGAGTTCCAACATCGGAGCCGACGAATGGTAAGTGTAGCGTTGGTTAAGCTTCTTATACGACTCCACATCCACAGCCTTGCGATAGTGCATCGTTAAACCGCCCATGAGTCCGAAATACTTGTTGAAGTCGATGTTGGCATACATCTTCATATAGTTGTTGTGGAAATCGTTCAAGTTGTTACCTTTCGAAATAATAGCCGAATCGGGCATTATCTCCATCAGGTTTCGGGCAAGCATCGAGTTGCCCACGTGGTTGCCATTACCCAATTCGATACGAGTGTAGCCATTACGGTTCTTGTCGAAATACCACGTGATAGGAATATTCATCAGCAGCTGCTTCAGCTTAAAAGTGTAACCAGCTTTCACCCTTGCCGAGAGCTCGCTATTTTCCGAAAACATGTAGCTTCCCATGACGTCGAACTTGTAAGTAATGCCGCGACGCTGGCTGTAGCCAAGGTAAAGAGGGTTTAGAATGGGGTTTACCCTGACGTAGCCCTTGGAGCCAAAGTTTTGCCTAATTCTGTTGAGGGTATGGTCGGAGATGGCGTCCCAAAATTTATAGCTGCTCTTATGCTTCGTAGAGTCGGGTTTGCTATTCTTTTCTTTATATGAATCTATCATCCCTTGCTCGTATGGCGAGAGATGGTCGGGGCGCATGTTTACGATATTGTCGGCTTTGGTGATGCTGTCTTTCTTTGGTCGGTCGTAGTAGGAAACATATTTTCCTTTTATCCTGTTGCCCACAAACGAGAATTGTGTGGTTAGGTCAACCTTTGTGGGCAGCAGAGAGTTGCGATATTCGTCGCCCATGGTGAGATTCATTCCGAAGTCCACCATGTCGTATTCGCCTGCTATATAGCATTTTATAATGCGACCAGTATAGTAGTCCACGATGGCGTAGCCGCTAACAAGTTGGGTGTTGTTGCGTCGAGGAGTGAAGGTGACGTTAGCCACCTTGTTGCCGTTGTAGAAAGTGACTCTATATTTATAGAATCGCTTGTTTATTCTTGCGAAAGGAGAAATGAGATAGTTTTCGATTATCGTCTCCTGATAAATCTTCGGGGTGAGATATTTCAGCACATTTTTCATGGTTACGCTTCGATGCGGAATTGTGGTAGCTCGAAGCATGGTGTGAGTCTGCATGGTGTCGGTTCCGTAGCCCGAAATGCGGTTGTAGGTTTCGTCGATAAATGTGCGTTGTCCGGTTCGTGCCACGGCATACATCGAAGGAATGGTTAGCAGAGTGAAGTTTTTCCTTTGTATGTCGAGGCTAAAGCGAGTGTAGTTGTAGTTGTGGTTGATAGAGCTTTGTTTGTCTTGTATGGCTTTCGCATAACGAAACATGCGTTCCAACATCAACGAGTCGGTACGCATGCCAAAGGCTTTATAGCACGAAAAGAGTGCTATAAAGCCTATTGCTAATAGTTTGCGAAAGTTTATGTGATTAGACATTAAACTCTTTGTTTATCTTCTTAGATTTTTTCTGTCAAGCAGAATTAATTTCCTGCATGCGGATTAATTTCCAACAACAACCTTGCGTCCACCTATTATATACATACCCTTTGGAAGTATTCTGTAAGGGTTGTCGCCATCGCCAATCTTCATGATTCTGCGACCGTCGATAGAGTAGACCACGTTGTTGGCCTTGGCAGAAACCTTGGTGTTCTTGATGCTGTTGGCACCAACCTTTTTGTAGAGCTGTACAGGCTGCTGAGAACCCTTGTAGCAAGCAAAGCGAGGACTACCTGCGTTGAAGCGGATGGTGCGATCCTTAATCTTCTTGTTTGCGATGATAGCGTTGTTCTCGTCGAAAGTGATAGTCCACTTTTCGCCATCGCCAGTAACGGTTTCGTTTGCACCAAGTGCATTATCAGAAGAAGTCAACGAGAGATACTTCTTGATCTTCACGTCGCACAAGGTGTAAGTATCGTCAGTCTTTGCGATATAGAGTTCGTGAGGACATTTCTCTTCGTTCACCTTTGTAACGATAGTATTGTTGGTTACCGTAACGTTAGCATAGCCGAAAGCCTTGCCTGTAGAAAGCATGTCAGATAGAGCCACGCTCTTTAGTTTAGCATCGTTGCCATTCTCATTCTCTCTAACCAACAGATAATATGTGTCAGGAGCAAGGTCGGCAGCCGAAGCTACGAGAGTGTAAACCTGCTCGCCCTCAGAAGGCTCAGGAGTAGGCGTTGGATCAGGTGTTGGGTCTGGGTTTGGATCAGGATTTGGATCTGGATTAGGATCAGGGTTTGGATCTGGCTTAGGGTCAGGAGTTGGGTCAGGAATGGTGGAGTCGTAGTTGTCGTACGAGAAAGCCACATCCGTCTTGTTGCCCCAAATATACTGCTCAAGTCCAGGATAGTCGACAAAAGGATTGCGGTTGCCCTGCACGCTCTGAACGGCATTATTGCGGTCTATCTCCTTCTTGCTCACAGGGTCGTTCTTTGCCCAACGAAGCAACATGTCGATAACCCATTGCTTGTAAGCAGGATAAGAGTTGTGAGAAAGCATGTCGCTACTCCACGACGAAATCTTATCCTCGTAGCATGTAGCCATGTAGAAATAGATTCGGGCAAAGTCGCCCTTATATTCGTCGTTAGGCTCGAAAACTGTTCCTGAATATCCAGGAAGCGAACAAGTGCCAACCTTGCTGAAGCCGCCATGCGATTTCCAGGTGCCGTCAGTTTCACCATAAGGCAAGTTGCTACGACGATTATTCACATAGCCATCGGCAGGAACCACATGTACAATATCTGAATACATAGGCTTAGCATCGTTAAACCAGCTCTTAGGAAACGAGTGTTCGCGATTGTACATGTCGCCTTCTTTCGAGTAGTTGCCAGCATGACCTTTGTCTGGGTCGAAGTTGGTAATGTCGGAATACATGTCCCAAATCTTGCCATCTGAGCGAAGGTCGGTCTTCTTGTAAGCATCCCAAAGACCTTTGTACGATACTACATTTGGGCTCTTGATAATTCCAAACAAGGCAGTTTTCAAGCTCTTACCTTTCTTCCCGTTGGCATCTTGATAATAGTTGCCCGTGCCATTTGGCTGCGCCCAAGCTGTGAGGGCAAGCAGCAAAAAGCTAAAAGACAATAGATTTCTGTAATTGATCATGATTAATTATTTTGTTAGTTAATTATTTTTTTAAGAGAAGTTATCGCTCCCTGCGGTCGCTAGAAGTTAAAGCCATTAGCCTTTTTGTTGGAGTTTTCAGCTGAAGTTTTTAGCTGGAAATTAATCCATAAGACATATGGCTTTAACTTCTCTAACTTCTTTAACTCCTTTAACTTCTCTTCTTTTAACTTCTTTACTTCCTATTTCCTTTCCAATTCTTCTTTCAAGAATCGTGGCGTGTAGCCTTTCTTCGACTGCGCTACTTCTTCAGGAGTTCCAGTCGCAAGCACCTGGCCGCCACCTCTTCCGCCCTCAGGACCGATGTCGATGATGTGGTCGGCAAGTTTTATTACGTCGAGGTTGTGCTCGATGATGATAACGGTATTGCCCTTATCCACGAGCTTCTGAATAACATCCATCAGAATGCGAATGTCTTCGAAGTGCAGACCCGTAGTAGGCTCGTCGAGGATGTAGAGAGTCTTGCCCGTGTCGCGCTTAGCCAGTTCTGTAGCCAGTTTCACACGTTGGCTTTCGCCTCCCGAGAGAGTAGTCGACGACTGTCCGAGCTTGATATAGCCCAATCCTACCTGCTGAAGGGCTGAAATCTTCTGCAATATTGCAGGTACAGCCTGGAAAAACTCTACCGCCTGATTTATCGTCATGTCGAGCACGTCGGCAATAGATTTTCCCTTGTATCTCACTTCGAGAGTTTCGCGATTGTAGCGCTTGCCCTGACAAACCTCGCAAGGCACCATCACGTCGGGCAGGAAGTTCATCTCTATTGTCTTGTATCCATTTCCGCCACAAGCCTCGCATCGTCCGCCCTTCACATTAAACGAGAAACGGCCAGGCTTATAGCCAC
>HF994037.1:11414-13965 GCA_000436915.1 Prevotella sp. CAG:1092
AGACCTACGAAGAGGCTGCGAATGTCGGAGAACACGCCTGTATATGTGGCAGGATTGCTTCGTGGAGTTCTGCCGAGCGGACTTTGGTCTACGTTCACCACCTTATCTATATTGTCCAATCCCTCGATGCTGTCGTAAGCCATCGGCTTCTTGAGCGAACGATAGAAATGTTGGCTAAGGATAGGTTGCAGGGTCTCGTTGATTAGGGTCGACTTGCCCGAGCCCGAAACTCCCGTAACCACAATCAGTTTGCCAAGAGGAAATTCCACGTCGATATTCTTTAGGTTGTTGCCCCTTGCACCATGAATGATGATGCTCTTGCCGTTGCCCTTGCGTCGCTCCTTCGGCACCTCAATCTTCATCTCGTTGTTCAGATATTGAGCCGTGAGCGTGTGCTGGCGAAGCATCTCTTGCGGAGTGCCTTGGAACACAACTTCGCCACCCTTGCGTCCAGCCTTCGGACCTATGTCGACGATATAGTCGGCAGCCAACATCATGTCGCGATCGTGTTCTACCACCAATACCGTGTTGCCAAGATCTCGCAGCTGCTTTAGGCTGTCTATCAGTCGGCAGTTGTCACGTTGATGAAGTCCGATACTTGGCTCGTCGAGTATGTAGAGCACGTTGACGAGTTGCGAGCCAATCTGAGTGGCAAGACGGATTCTTTGGCTCTCTCCACCCGAAAGGGTAGCGCTTTGTCGATTGAGCGACAAATAGTCGAGACCCACTTCGAGCAAGAAGTCTACCCTTGTGGTCAATTCTTTCAGAATCTCGCTTCCTATCTTTCGTTGAGTTTCCGAAATATGCTCAGGCAACGCCACGAGCCATTCCTTCAACGCTATGAGGTCGAGGTTGGCAACTTCGGCTATGTTGCTGTCCCAAAGTTTGTAAGCCAACGACTCCTTCTTCAGTCTCATGCCGTGACATTCCGGACATTCCGTCATCGCCAAGAATTGGTCAGCCCATTTCTGTCCGGCTGCGCTCTCGTCGTTTTCTATTATCGTCTTCAGATATTTTATCACGCCATCATAATTGGTGAAATAATCAGACGACGTGTGAACCTTCTCTTTCGGAATTCTCACCTTCTCCATGCAGCCAAACATGATGTCGTCGACGGCTTGGGCTGGAATATCCTTGAAAGGAGTTTTTAGGGTGCAGTCATAATTATTGAGTATAACCTCTATCTGCCAGAATATCAGTTGGTTCTTGTATTTTCCTAAAGGAACTATTGCGCCCTCGTGGATGCTCAATTTATCGTCAGGCACCACTTTCGCCATGTCAATCTCGTTGACCATTCCCAAGCCCTTGCATCGTGGACAAGCACCTTCGGGTGAGTTAAACGAAAACATGTTTGGGGCTGGGTCGCCATAAGCAATTCCTGTAACGGGGTCCATGAGTTTCTTCGAGAAGTTGCGAATCTCTCCGCTATCCTTATCCAAAATCATCATGGTGCCTTCGCCTTGTCTGAGGGCAGTCTGAATGGTCTTGGCAAGTCGCTCGTTGTCGCCCTCCTTCACCTGCATCTTGTCTATCACCACCTCGATATTGTGGTTCTTGTAGCGGTCAACCTTCATACCCTCAACCAGGTCTTCAATCTTTCCATCCACCCTTGCGTATAGATAGCCCTTGCGACGCATGGAGTCGAAGAGTTCGCGATAGTGGCCCTTGCGTTGCCTAACGAGAGGCGCCAAGATAAAGATGCGCTTGTTGAGATAAGCCTCGTGAATGGTTTGCGCAATCTGTTCCTCGGTATATTTCACCATCTTTTCGCCACTTGCGTAGCTATAAGCATCAGCAGCACGCGCAAAGAGCAATCGCAGATAGTCGTAGATTTCCGTAACCGTGCCAACCGTAGAACGAGGGTTCTTGTTGGTGGTCTTTTGCTCGATGCTGATAACAGGCGACAAGCCCGTAATCTTGTCAACATCAGGGCGTTGCATGTTGCCCAAGAAGTTGCGGGCGTAGGCAGAGAATGTTTCGATATATCTGCGTTGTCCTTCGGCAAAGATAGTGTCGAAAGCCAACGAAGATTTGCCAGAGCCTGAGAGTCCCGTGATTACGGTAAGCGAGTTGCGTGGCATTTCCACGTCAACATTCTTAAGGTTGTGTACGCGAGCTCCAAAAACTTCAATCTTTTCCATGTTTCTTCTCTTTCTTTCTTTGTTTCTTCTCTACCTAAACTATTCGTTGCTGTTGGTTCCGTTTTCTGTATATCCTCTAAGCAGATTCACATCCGTTTTGATGTCGTATTTTCTGCCGTCTGCGCCCTTGGCTTTCACCAGACAATAGTACACGCCTTGCGCCACATCCTTGCCTTTGTATTTGCCGTCCCATCCGCCTGCAGGATCGGTCCATTCGTAGAGTTTCTGTCCCCAACGGTTGAAGATGTAGGCATGGAATTCCACAATACTTTGGTAGCCCTCTTTTGCTTTATATATGTCGTTGATGCCGTCGCCATTAGGCGAAAAGGCGTTAGGCATATTGAGCTTGCTCTCAGAAATTGATATTGACAGAGGCGCCCCCTCCGAGGTCCAATACTCCTCGGTATAAG
>HF994038.1:0-2668 GCA_000436915.1 Prevotella sp. CAG:1092
CTGCACCGCTTAACCTTAAGTTTGAGCCACCCAAAGCCAACTCAAGCTAACTCAAGCCACCCAAGCCTTCCCTTTTCCTTCTTTCCCCTACCCTTTATCTATAGCTCGCAATATATTCACCGCCTCGGCAACCTTAGCAACATTCTTTACATGCAGCAGGCGGCGACCGCGAACCTCCTTGAGTTCGCAGCGGCGAAGGTTTGCTGTGGCATAATTTATGAACTTATCGAAGAGCTGGCTTTGGAAGAACGGACTGTCGTTATTGGAAACAAACTGCATGTTCATCATACCTTGCTTGAGGATTATCTTTTCAACGCCAAGGCGCTTGCCAAGCCTACGTAGCAGTACCACTTGCATAAGCTCCTCACCCTCAGCAGGCACAGGACCAAAGCGGTCTATCAATCGCTGACGGTATACATCAAGGTCGCGGTCTTCTACTATGTTATCAAGCTCACGATATAGAAGCATACGCTCCGAGCTACCTGGAACATAGGTATCAGGGAAATACATCTCCAAGTCGCTCTCTATAGCGCAATCTTCTACGAAATCCTCGCCTGTGAACACCTTACCTTGAGCCATTTCCTCAGCATATAGATCTTGGAACTCATCATTCTTGAGCTCAGTAACGGCTTGGTTAAGTATCTTTTGGTATGTTTCATATCCAAGATCTTCCATAAAGCCACTCTGTTCAGCACCTAACAGGTTGCCAGCACCGCGAATATCGAGGTCTTGCATGGCAAGATTGAAACCGCTACCAAGGTCGGAGAATGTCTCCAAAGCCTCCAATCTTCTGCGTGCCTCAGGCGAGAGCACACTCTTAGGCGGAGCAAGCAGATAGCAGAAAGCCTTGCGGTTGCCACGTCCCACACGTCCACGCATCTGATGAAGGTCAGACAATCCGAAGCGATGAGCATCATTGATAATTATGGTGTTAGCATTTGGTATGTCGATACCATTCTCTACGATGGTAGTAGATAGCAACACATCGAAATCATGATTTACGAAACCAAGGATTATCTTCTCCAGTTCCTCTGGCGACATCTGACCATGTCCGATAGCAACACGGCAATCAGGTACATACTTCATTATCAGCTTCTCTATCTCTGTGAGCTGTGCTATGCGATCGTTGACGAAGAATACCTGACCATTGCGACTCATCTCGAAGTTTATAGCGTCCGCTATCACCTCATGGTTGTAAGAAGCCAGCTGAGTAGAGATAGGATGACGGTTTGGAGGTGGAGTGCGCATGATACTCATATCTCGAGCACCCATCAACGAGAACTGCAGAGTACGAGGAATTGGTGTTGCCGACATGGTGAGAGTATCTACGTTAGTCTTTAGTTTGCGCAGTTTCTCCTTTGTAGAAACACCAAACTTCTGCTCCTCATCGATGATGAGAAGTCCCAGGTCATGCCATTTCACATTCTTTCCTATCAGCTTATGCGTACCCACAAGGATATCTATGCGTCCCTGCTTCAGGTCTTCAAGCACTTGCTTTGTCTGCTTTGCTGTGCGAGCTCGCGAGAGATAGTCTACACGCACTGGGAAATCACGCAGACGGTCGCGGAAGTTCTGATAGTGTTGTAATGCCAACACCGTTGTAGGCACCAATACCGCCACCTGCTTAGAATCGCAAGCAGCCTTAAAGGCTGCACGTATCGCCACCTCAGTCTTGCCAAAGCCTACATCACCACACACAAGTCTATCCATAGGTGCCGCCTTCTCCATGTCAGCCTTCACATCCTGTGTAGCCTTAAGTTGGTCGGGAGTATCCTCATAGAGGAAGCTTGCCTCAAGCTCATGTTGCATAAAGCTATCAGCACTATAAGCGAAGCCCTTTTCGTGTCGACGCTTAGCATATAGCTTTATCAAGTCGCGTGCGATATCCTTGATACGCTTCTTAGCCTTCTGCTTTAAGCGCTCCCAAGCACCAGTGCCGAGAGTGCTAAGACGAGGAGGTTCGCCAGTATCGCTACGTCGATATTTCGATATCTTATAAAGAGAGTGGATAGAGACATCCACCTTATCATTATTCTGATATATGATACGTATCACCTCTTGGTATCCATCGCCCGATGGTACCCTTACCAATCCACCAAACTTACCCACGCCAAGGTCTACATGCACAATGAAGTCGCCAGGTTCCATTTCTTGTAGTTCCTTCATAGTCAGCGCCATCTTGCCTGCACGTGCCGAGTCGCTCTTTAGACTATACTTATGGAAACGGTCGAATATCTGATGGTCGGTAAAGAAACAGATACGCAGAGTATTATCAACAAAACCTTCGTGGAGAGTAGAGTCTACAGGCTCGAAATCGATAGACGAGCGTTGCTGATTATGCGAAGAGCGCTCTATATCGCCACCCATATCGTCGAAGATATCACGAAGTCGCTGTTGCTGCTTCTTGCTATCTGCGAGGATGAATATCTTGAAACCAACCTCAGTATACTGAGTGAAGGTTTGGCGAAGCATCTCAAAATTCTTATGAAACAAAGGTTGTGGTGAAGTATTGAAGACTATCTTTGCCTGCACATCCTTGGTGTCGTCAACCGATGTTGATAATGTAACCCTTTTCAGTCCTGCCACCGATTCCACAAAAGCCGAAGCACTAAGTAGCGACAATTGCTTATTCATCTCGCGCATTATCTCCTGCTGTTCCATCTCTGTG
>HF994038.1:2705-11294 GCA_000436915.1 Prevotella sp. CAG:1092
CAGCCAGTCGGTCGGTATATGCCTGTTGCGAGAATCCCTCGTTCCATATACGCTCTATGGTATCGCGAATATACAGCAAATCCTTTACCACCAACAGCGCATCCTTAGGCATATATTCCGTGAATGGTATCTTCTCGGCATCTACCTTTGATAGCTCTGGCACTATCTCTATCTTTTGCTTTTGTTCCTTAGATAGCTGATCTTGCACATCGAAGGTACGAATGGTATCAATCTCGTCGCCAAAGAAGTCGATACGGTAAGGATATTCGCAAGAATAGGAATAAACATCGATGATGCTACCACGCACAGCAAACTGACCAGGCTCGTATACATAATCTACCTCAGCAAAGCCAAAGTCGCGAAGTGAATGTACGATATTTGTTATTCCTACTTCCTGACCAACGCTAAGAGTTATCATTCTCTCGTCGACAACCTTTCTACGAGCAACAAGCTCCGACAAAGCTTCTGGACAAGTAACGATATAAGCATTATCGCCTGACGATAAGCGAGCAAGCACCTCGGTACGCAATATCTCGTTGGCAGCATCTCGTTGTCCGTATTTCACTGCCCTTTTATACGACGATGGGAAAAACAACACCTTTTGCTGTCCCAACATCTGCGCCATATCGTTGTAGAAATATCCAGCCTCGTCGGCATCATTTAAAACAAAGAGTACTGTTCGATTCAAGCGTTCGAACAATGATGCAAAGAATACAGGGGCTGCCGAAGCCACCAGTCCCTGAGCTGATATGTTGCCTAACTTCTTGTCGGCAACAAGTTTAAGAAAAGCGGCACTCTGAGGCAATTTACCATAGAGTGCCGCCATATCGTTTATATTCATATTTTCATAAGAAGTTATGGAGTCAACTTCCTAAAAGCCTTTTATTATGCAGGCAATTTAGGATACTTGCGGAACCATCCATCCCAGCGAAGTCTCATCACTCCGAAGAATGCTTCACCAAAGATACCACCACTCATCTTGCTCACGCCTTCACGACGGTTGACGAATATCACAGGCACCTCCTTTATCTTAAAGCCTATCTTATAAGCAGTAAACTTCATCTCAATCTGGAAGCCATAGCCCTTGAAGCGAACTTGATCCAAAGGTATTGTCTCAAGCACACGACGCTTATAGCACTTAAATCCTGCTGTGGTATCGTGAACCTTGAAACCTGTGACAAGGCGTACATACTGCGAAGCAAAATAGCTCATCAGCACACGACCGATAGGCCAATTTACAACATTCACACCACTCACATATCGGCTACCGATAGCTACATCGTAGCCTTCGTCGTGGCATGCAGCATACAGACGTGGCAAGTCATTAGGGTCGTGGCTAAAGTCGGCATCCATCTCAAAGATATACTCATATCCATGTTCCAAAGCCCACTTAAAGCCAGTGATATATGCTGTGCCAAGTCCGAGTTTGCCCTTTCTGTGCAGACAGAACAAGCTACCCTTGAATTCTTTCTCAATAAGTTCCTCTACCTTGTCGCCAGTATGGTCAGGACTACCATCATCAATGACAAGGATATGAAAACTCTTCTCTAACCCGAAGACGGCACGAATAATCTTTTCGATATTCTCCATCTCGTTGTAGGTTGGTATAATAACTATAGAATCACTTTCTCGCATGATCGGTTTGTTAGTTTTTTGCAAATGTACATAAAATATATAATACCTCCAAGCATTTTTATGCTTTATTATATTACTGGTCTGGGTTTTCTACGAAGCCTTGATATTTTTCATCTATTGCCGACATCACAGCCTCGTAGCTCTTCTGCTCTACGTTGGCAACATTGTCTTTGCCCTGGCCAATAGGGTATATAGGTTCGTGGATAGTCAATGAAAGTGGCGACCAAGTGACCCAATGCATATCACGCATGCGTGGCATCACATCAAATGAGCCATTGATGGTTAGTGGCACCACAGGCAACTGCAACTCGTCGGCAAGCATAAAAGCGCCACGCTTGAATACTCCCATGTGGCCAGTAAAGCTACGTGCGCCTTCCGGGAATACCACCAACGACATACCGCCATGCAAGGTTTCTCGTGCCTTGTCGTAGGTTTCCTTAATCTTTCTTGGTCCGCGTTTGTCAACAAATATCTGATGTGAATATTCGCAAGCAATGCCTATGAAAGGAACTTTTCTAAGCTGATGCTTCATCATCCATTTGAAGTTACGGTTCAAGAAACCATAAATCAAGAATATATCGAAAGCACCCTGATGGTTGCTCACAAAGACGTACGATTGTCCTGGCTTAAGATTCTCGCGTCCCTTCACGGTTACTGGCAAAAGAAACAGACGCACGGTTAACCACGCCCATAGCTTGCCAGGATAATATCCCCAGAAATGTCCGTTGCCTATAATGCTTCCTACAACAGTAACCAGCGACACCAATATTGATGTCAACAAGAATAGCGGCAATGCCACTACAAGCTGATAAAGTCGATATAAGTATTTCATGTTTTAAGGTTTTTATTTCGTTTTATGTAATGTTATTACTGCAATCTCGGCAGTAGCGCCGAATCGCATTGCCACCACACCTCCAAGTCCAGATGTTACATATAGTTGCTGTCGACCTTGGTTGTATAGTCCATAATCGTTGTGAGCTGTGAGCTGAGTGAAGCGTAGTCCGAAGACAGAAACCTGACCGGCATGAGTATGTCCACTTAATGTCAACTGCACTCTACCATCAGGCACAATTTTCTCTTGCCACACATTAGGGTCGTGCTGTAGCATCACTATGAATGCACCTTTGCCTACACCATGCAAACTCTTCTCTAAGTCAGCAAGCTTAGGCGAAGGTTTACGTCCTCCATTCTCTTCGCCTGCTATCACCAGCGAGTCGGCATTGCGCCTTATCACACGATTGTCGTTTCTCAACACCGTCCATCCCATTTGCTGCTCTCTGTCGACAGTAGCCTTGATGTTGGCTTTCTTCACGTCTTCTGTAGCATCTATATATATGCTGTAGTCGTGATTTCCTAACACAGAGTATACTCCATCTTTGGCTTTCACCTTGCTGAGCAATGGCATCACAGGAAGCAATTCATCTGGTTGCATATTCTGAATATCGCCAGTAAACACCACCATATCTGCCTTTTGTGCATTTATGCTATCTATATCCCGATGCAATATAGACTTCTTGTCATACTGAAAGCTACCCACATGAGCATCGGAGAAATGCACTATGCGATAGCCTTCGAAGGCCTCGGGCAAATCATCGAAATACAAATCGAGATGCTTAACCTCTAATTTACCAAAGCCTACTATGAAACCATACATTATTATATATATGGCACCTGCGGCAAATGGCAACCAGATGAAATTACCATAATTGCGACGACGATGGGTATATTTGCACACCAGATAGCCAATACCAGAGCATAAAGCAAACAGCATCTTTGGCATCACCACCAAACCCACAAGCATCATGTAGACATTGATGAACATCATCTCATCGGGCACAAAATTGCGTGTGGATGCTATTGCAATGCTGTATGCCACCATCAACACCGAGGGCAACCACCAAAGTAACCTACGCCACCATGTGTAGCCTTTGTAGTGTCGCCAATAGTGCATATCGATATAGATATCAGGCAATACTATAGCCAACAATATTGGTATTATGATACGTGCTATCATTATTGATTCTTTATTTTCAAGAATTTCTTCATCATTTCCATAGGTAGCCCACGTCGACGAGCATAGTCGTCCATTTGGTCCTTACCTATATCGCCTATGCTGAAATATTTAGCTTGCGGATGTGCAAACATCAATCCTGATACCGAAGCATGCGGAGTCATCATTCCGCTTTCTGTTAATCGTATGCCAATCTGTCTAATGTTGATGATATTGTCTATCATGAAGTTGATACTCGCATCAGGAATTGATGGATAACCAACGGCTGGTCGTATGCCAACATATCGGCAATTTAGCAGGTCGTCGATAGAAGCCTGTTCGTCGGGAGCATAGCCCCATATCTTGGTTCTCACCTCTTGGTGTAAGCGCTCGGCTGTAGCCTCAGCCAATCTGTCGGCAAGGGTTTGCGCAAGCATAGTCTGATAGCAGTCAGAGCTATTGCGACTCACAGCTGGCGCATCTACTGTTGCTGCAAAGATGCCAAGTTTGTCGGTAATACCCGACGACAATGGTCGGATAAAGTCGGCAAGACATAGGTTTGGCATTCCTTCTGCTGTTGGCTTCTGCTGTCTGAGGAATGGTATACGTGTACCTGCAGCTATGATATCGTCGCCATCAGAATTAGCATCCACTATCTCAACAACAGCATGCGTCTGGTATCTATCTTCCCATTCTTCAAGCATTCGCAATGCTTCGTGCTTCTGCTTTTCTTGTTCGCTTTCGGGCTTTCCTGATAATCCCCAAGCATGGAAGAAGTATATCCAGTTGATATATGGCACAATATCCGAGATTCGATAATCTATCACCATGCTCTATCTGAATTCCAATTGCTGTCCGATATATTCTGCATCTACCTTACCATCAGCATAAACGGTATGACCATTGCAGATAGTCTGCTTCACATGCCAATTATATTCATGTCCCTCCATAGGGCTCCATCCACACTTGCTCTGTATGCACTCCTTGGTAACAGTCCATGGCTTACCTTGAGCAACTATCGCTATATCAGCATGATAGCCAGGGCGCAGGTAGCCACGCTTATTGATAGCAAACAGTTTGGCAGGATTATGACACATCAATTCCACAAGTCGTTCGATAGAAATGATGCCTTGATCCATCAGTTCGAGCATTGTCACCAACGAGAACTGTACCATAGGCATTCCCGAAGTAGCCTTTGCAGCTCCACCCTGCTTGTCTGCCAAGAGATGAGGAGCATGGTCGGTACCAACAACAGATATTCTGCCATCGGCAATAGCTTTTCTCAGAGCATCTCTATCTTCAGGACGCTTTATAGCAGGATTGCACTTTATCAATGCACGCTTTGTGGCATAGTCGGCAGACGAGAAGAAGAGATGTGCTACGGTAGCCTCAAGGCTGATGTTGTCGGTAGCCAAATCCAATTCTTTCTCTGTACTCACATGGGCAATATGCAGACGTGTACCAAATTGGCGAGCCAAACCTGCAGCCAAGGCTGCTGACTCATAGCATGCTTCCTCTGAGCGAATCAACGGATGCAACATCACATCAGGGTCGTCGCCATAAGCTTTCTTCATCTGCTCCATGTTGCGATTTATGATATCAGTATCTTCGCAATGCGACATCAGAGGCACATTGAGTTCTGCTGCCTTTTGGAATATTTTCAATAGCGAGCCATACTTATCAACAAGCATATTGCCTGTGCTAGAACCCATAAAGAGTTTTATTCCTGGCACATAATGCCAGTCTACACCATCCATTATGCCAACATTATCGTTTGTAGCACCGATGAAGAAAGCATAGTTCACATGACTCTTCTGTCGTGCCAACTCTTCCTTTTGGCTCAGAGCCTCAAGGGTTGTTGTTTGCGGAATGGTGTTAGGCATCTCAAGGTATGATGTCACACCACCTGCTGCAGCAGCCTTCGACTCGCTGTTGATATCAGCCTTTTGTGTCAGTCCTGGCTCACGGAAGTGAACATGATCATCTATAATGCCAGGCAAAACGAAACACCCTGTGGCGTCTACTGTTTCCGAGTAGTTTCCACAGGGTGCTTCGCCTTGACCTATACTATCTATCAAGCCGTTATCAATCACGATATAGCCATCGAAGGTTTTTCCTTCGTTGACAATACGGCCATTCTGTATCAAAGTCTTGGTCATAATATCATTATCTTTTATTCTCTATAGATTTGGCTTCCAAAGAGTTTTCCTTATTTATTCTGATAAGGGTTATTCTGCAGGTTTAGCCAGTTCGTTAGGTGTTGGAGCGTTAGGCACTGGAGCCACAGGCTGCTGTACAGGAGTTTCCTTCATACCATTCATTATCTGCTGGTTTTCCTGTGCCTTCTCATAATATTCCTTCACCATAGGGTCGTTCTTGAATTTGTCGGTGGCCTTGGTCATGATATCATCTATCCACGCATCAAGCATAGGGAATTCATACTTGCTGGTGCATGTGTTTAGGAACACCCAAGGTCCGAGGATATTGTCCATATTATCCTCAACAAACTTAGTAACGAGCTTATCCATCTTCTCGTTTAGCGCCTCGTCCTCAGCCTGTAGCTGTCTGATAACAGGCTCCATATCCTTGCCATCCATGATAGCTTGGTCGTGCTTGTGTACCAATTCGGCACTTGCATTAGCCAACTTCTGATATTCTTTGATAAATTCTGTAAGCTCATCGTTGAGCGGAGTGCCTGTAACGGTCTGCTGCAGATTATCTATCTTTATAGTGATGTCGCCATCCTCAAGCACAACGGGCAATGTTGGCACACCATTCATGAAGACGTTTGCCACACGTACAGAATCGATGGTACCACTAAACTTAAACTTACCATGAAGAACATCGCACGAGTCGAGGTCCTTAAAGGTAGTGTCGGTAAACACCTTAAGATAAAGTTTTTGTCCATCGAGGTTAGAAATGCTTGATGTGCCATCAATATTGAAACTATTGGCACACGACGATAGACCGAGAACGGCCATCACTACATAAATTATCTTATTCATATCGTTGATTATCTTCACATGCTTCACATCTCGCAAACGAGAAAATTGCATTTTGTGCATGCAAAGATAGTATGTTTGAAGGATGTGGGGAAATAAATTTGCGCTATTTATAACAACAAGCTATTCTTTTATATTTTTTTTGGATAGTTCGTGATCTATACGATGTGTGGTATAAACCTCTATAACCGCTGCTATCAACAGTAGTACCACCCATTTGTTGTACAGAATCTCGATATAGTCGGCATAGTTGCTAAACATTGGTTGAAAGAAATGATAATGACTATCTGCCATCAGCACTCCTGCCACAACAAAGAATATGCTTGCCAAGCCTTGAATGTTTTTTAGGCGTTTTAATGTTGTATCTGTTCCTGTGTATATCTGCATTGTCTGCATAAGGCTGAACATCACGGCTCCTATGAGGAACACCCAGCACACTATACCACGAAGCCACATTGCTACATAGCATCCTGCACCTATCACCATGAGTGCACCACCCAACAGGAATATTACAGACTGTATCTTATTCAGTTGTTTCATCATCTTTTGTAAATTGCACGTCATCACTCAACACAAAGACGTCCTCATCGTCGGTCTTCATGAAGTATTTTTCTCTTGCTATCTTTTCTATTGTCTTTGGGTCACGCTTCAGTTCATGCAGAGCCTCTGCGTTCTTGGCATAGGTTTCGTCATAAGCCTTTATCTGGTCTTTAATATCGCTTATCTGCAAGTCGTATTTCACACGCTGCACAAAGCTATTGTCATCGACAAAACCTACTACCACAATACCTAACACTATCACTATAACATATTTATAGTGAGATATCATGTTCCAGATAATATTTAGTTTTTTGCCCATTCCTGTTATTAATTCTATTTTAGTTGGGCAAAGTTAATATAATTATCCGAATTCGATGCGTGTTTCACAAATTTTATTATTCGGGCTCAACATATTTGCCATCCACCTTTGTTGGCTCAAGATGCAGTCCGATATAGGTATCTTTACCGAAGCGTTCGCGTAGTCGGTGCTCTATGTTAGAAGCATGTTCATGGGCATGATAAAGGGATGTATTACCTGGCAAACGAAGGTGCATAGTAAGGGCTATATTGTTGCCAATACGACGGGTGCGCAGATGATGAATACTGCTCACACAAGGTTCTTCTTCAGCAATTCTGATTATCTCTTCTTCTATATCATCAGGCAGACTACGTTCCATAAGTTCGTCCACAGTTTGCTTGAGCAGTCGCAATGATGCGCCTATAATAAAGATGCTCACTATGATGGCTGCTATAGGATCGAGCACTGTCCACTTTGCACCAAGCAATATTGATCCACCAATACCCAAGGCTGTACCTATTGACGACAAGGCGTCAGAACGATGATGCCATGCGTTGGCAACTACAGCTTGCGAGCCAACTTTCTTACCCACTGCGGCAGTAAACTGATAAGCCCACTCCTTGAGCACAATACTTGCCAAGGCTGCTATCAACGCTATCCATCCAGGCTTTGGCAATGCTATTCCTTGGATGGCATGATAGGTCTTCACCACTCCATCATAGCAAATCACCACTCCCACCATCAACAAAGCCATACCAATAATGGCAGATGCTAAGGTTTCGTATTTGCCATGTCCATAGTCGTGGTCTTTGTCTTCGGGTTTGTTGCCGATATGCACAAACACCATAACGATGATATCTGTAAGAAAGTCGGATAGCGAATGTACGGCATCTGCTATCATTGCGGCAGAATTACCAAGGATACCTGCTGCAAACTTAAGCACCAACAACAACACGTTGATAGCACTTCCCATTAATGTGACGCGATATATTTTACGCTCACGCGTCTTTGCTTCATCATCAACAACTTTATTTTCCATAATGATAAATGATAATAGTTATATCTATCTGATAAAAACGAATGAAATATAGAATTATATTGCTGTCCGGTAAAACACAAAAGAG
>HF994039.1 GCA_000436915.1 Prevotella sp. CAG:1092
GGTGTGAGAGGACGGTAAACACGAAAATAGGAGATAAACACCTATAATTAGTGTTTACCTCCTACTCGATTGTATATTATGATTTTATATCTTTAGTACAACCATGTAATGACGATTAATGCCATATCAAGAGTTAGGCAGTTTAGTGCTAACATCATATGTCTTAGGAGAAAAAGCGTGGCTATCCGATAGAAAAACTAAGAATGCTTGCCTTTTGTGTTAATTTTAACCTTGTAATATTACCTATACTACAAATCTGACAGGTCGAGCTTGTAGGTTACGTTCACTGCTTGCTCCTTCTCCAAAAACATCAACATATAGATAGGCATATACACCACCTTGCCATCAACACTTACATTGCCATTACAAAGCACCAAAGCTTCTGGAAGAGCATATTCTGCTGATGACATGACATTAGACAAGGCATTATGACGTTCATAATCCTTACCCGATTTTACCTCTATAGGTAAGACATGGCCATGGTATTCCACTACAAAATCAAGCTCTCCCAAGCGCTTACTATTATAATAATAAAGGTCAAAACCATGAGCCTTTAGCTCTTGCGCCACAACATTCTCATAGATAGCACCATAATTGATTACTTGATTATCCGCCAACAATTTCAGTTGGATACCATCGGCAAACTGACTCGTCAGCAAGCCCACATCGCTTTGGAAGAGTTTGAAAAGATTTCTGGTTTTGGCCAGCAACAAAGGCTGTTTGGGCTCCTCTACATTATATGTAGGAAGAGCCACGCCTGCATCACGAAGCCAAAGAAAACTATTCTCGTAAGAGGCAAAACGAGCCTTTTCATTGAGGCTCTTCAGAATGAAACGCTTATTCTTGGCATTCAATTCTGAAGGAATCAACTGAAACACCTCATCTATATAGAGCTTCTGAGAACTGTCATCCCTCTTGTATTTTATGATGTCACGTTTATACTCTTGAAGTATGCTCTTCTGAACAGCCAATACATCTTGCAAATTATTGGTATCCAAATAAGTCTGCACCGCATGCGGCATACCGCCAATTACAAGATACAAGCGAAAAGCCTGCATCAAACGGCGATGTACAAACTCATCTACCGGCACTTTATCCTGCCAACACTGGCGAAGCTTCGCTATGACATGGTCTGCCATACCTACGGCATGATAGAACTCTTCAATATCCAAAGGATACATTTCCTTCACATCCATATATCCCACTGGTTCAGAGCGGAGATTATTAAGCTCCACCCCCAAGAGAGAGCCGCTCAAGACATAACGATAGCTACCCTCATCTACCAAAAACTTGATAAGGGTTACCACTTCTGGATATACTTGAACTTCATCAAAGAATATCAGGGTCTTGTCCTTTACAAGAGGTTTGTCCACAAAAGCCGACAAGCGAAAGAGCATATCCTTTACATCTTTGGCACCGTGGAATATGCCTACAGCCTCTGGCGAAGTAATGAAGTTGATCTCTACGAAATAATCAAAATTACGCTTAGCCGCTTCTCTTATGGAATAGGTTTTACCTATCTGTCGAGCTCCTGTTATGAGCAAAGCTTTCTTGACGTTCTTGAAAAAATCATTCAAAAATGCGTCTATCTTTCTGCCTATCATACGTTTATATTCTGTAATTTACACTTTTTCAAGGCAAAATTAAGTATTTTCTTACACTTTTCCAAGATAAAAATGTTTTTTTTTCTACACTTTTCCAAGATTTAATATTTCTTTAAAGCAGTGTATCTATTACATTGATGATTGAACCCAAATCAGCCTAATGACCGGTTTAGGTTCAATTCCAAGGTGGGATGCAGCCCTCAGATTTGGCGCAATAAGAGGTAATAGTTGGTGTTTTTTCTTGTTATTCCTCTTTATTTTGTTATTTTTGTGGCGTTTATTCCTCTTTATTTTGTCAATTTTTAGTGGTTTATTCCTCTTTGTTTTATCAAAAAGTTGTATCTTTGCATGCAGAAGTGCTGTATTTCTTCAGCGAATAGAATAAAATAATAGAATTATGTATATACAACGAACGATAGACAAGTATCTTTTAGAGTGGAAGAATGCGCCCACGCATAAACCTCTTTTACTGCGAGGTGCAAGGCAGGTAGGCAAATCTTCAGCCATTCGGCAATTAGGAAGGACATTCAAATATTACATTGAGGTCAATTTCGAGAGTCGAGATGACTTCAAGGAGATATTTGAGCAGTTGAGCGATGTGCATGAGATAGCTAATCGCTTAGGACTGATATTCTCTAAGCCAATTGTGCCAGGTGAGACCTTGTTGTTCTTGGATGAAATACAGTCTTGTCCAGAAGCTATTAAGAGACTTTGGTTTTTCAAGGAAGATTTCCCTGAACTTCACGTCGTGGCGGCAGGTTCATTATTGGAGTTCGCTCTAAAAGATCTATCTTCATTTGGGGTGGGGCGTATTCGTTCCCTTTTCATGTATCCTATGTCTTTTGACGAATTTCTTGTGGCGCAAGGTAAGGACGGACTCTTGATGGAAAAGCAAAATGCCGATTATGCTCATCCTCTGTTTGCTGCATTTCATAATGATTTGGTTCAACAATATCGCACATACCTAATGGTAGGCGGTATGCCAGAGTGTGTCAAGGTTTGGATTGAGACAAAGGATTATCAACAGTGTCAGGCAGAACAGGAGGACATCCAGCAAACCTATTATGACGACTTTGCCAAATATGCCAATAAAGTCGATCCTATATTGCTTCGTAACACCCTGCAGAGTGTTATCTTGCAAATCGGTGGAAAGTTTATGTATAGTAAGGTGGAGGGCGGTTATCGAGCAGATGATGTGAAAAAAGCTTTGCAGATGCTTTGTGATGCAGGCATCGTGAAGCGTGTGAGCCATACTGCCGCTAATGGACTCCCTTTAGGAAGTGAGGTCAACGATAAGTTTCGCAAGTACATCTATTTGGACAGTGGATTGCTGCTTAGCATCTTAAATATGGATTTTGGTGGTTCCCAAGCTTTATCGGAGTTGATTTTGGCAGGTGCTGCCGATGATCTTGTCAACAAGGGCAGATTGGCAGAGATGATGCTGGGCTGGGAACTTGTGAAATACAGCAATCCTCGCTCGCAGCATGACTTGTACTATTGGGAGAATGTAGTAAACGGAACTTCTTCAGAAATAGATTATGTAATAGTTAGGAACATGAAAGTGATGCCTATAGAGTGTAAGGCTGGAACGAGCGGCAAGATGAAGAGTCTTCGCTTATTTATGCACAACAAGCATTTGAATGATGCCTATAGGTGCTCGCTCGAAAACTTTGCCCTCTTGGAAAATCAAGATGCCCAAGATGACAATGCGGTTAGGCGAATCGCCATTAACCCATTGTATGCTATCTCGAATTTGTGCAAATAATAGCATAAAAATCTTATCAGCTACCGACAACCCTGTACGCTACGGTGG
>HF994040.1:0-7848 GCA_000436915.1 Prevotella sp. CAG:1092
TAAACTATTTCTTATCCCGAACTGGGGTAAATGTTACAACCATAATAATTGCTCAATGGAAGAAAGATTGGTGTGCTTAGGTAAAGCTGTCTAAGCCATCTTACATTTTTTATAAAAAGGCATAGAGCTACGTTCGTAAGATGATGATGATGATAGCGAAAAAAGTTCAAAAAAGGGCTAAAAAAGTATTACGTGATACTTGGCAAAGTATTACGTGATACTTTGCAAAGTAATACGTGATACTTGACAAAGTATCACGTATTATGTCTTTTCCTGATTTCACTATGACTTTTTTGATTCATAAACTATTTCTGTAGACAGTATTACAAAAGCCATACTGTAATAGTAGATACAGGGAACTATTCCATGTTGTTCTAATTAATATTTATAAAACAGGATTTTTTCTCCTGATTTCATTAGACAGACAATGTTAAAAAAATAAATTTAATTGGAAAAAGTTGGTTAAGAATACGGTTTTGATGAAAATGATTTCTTAAATTTGAAGCTGACAATCTATTAAAGCCCTTTTATGGGGTATTATTTAACCTATTTGACTAAAAAGACTTATCTATGGAATTACCTTTTGCAGAATCTTGGAAAATTAAGATGGTAGAGCCTATCCGTAGGAGTACCCGCGAGGAACGTGAACAATGGATTAAAGAAGCACACTATAATGTGTTTCAGCTCAAAGCTGAGCAAGTTTATATCGACTTGCTCACCGACTCAGGAACAGGCTCAATGAGTGATCGTCAATGGGCAGGAGTTATGCTTGGTGACGAAAGTTATGCCGGTGCAACATCTTTCTTTAAGCTTAGAGAGACAATTACCCGACTTACAGGATTTGAGTATGTGATACCTACTCACCAGGGTAGGGCTGCAGAGAATGTGCTTTTCTCATACCTTGTGCATGAAGGAGATATTGTGCCTGGAAATTCTCACTTCGATACTACCAAAGGACATATTGAAGGACGCAAGGCTACAGCTCTCGACTGTACTGTAGATGATGCGAAAGATACACAACTCGAAGTTCCTTTCAAGGGCAATGTAGACCCCAAGAAACTTGAGGAAGCACTCAAGAAATATGGCGATAAAGTACCGTTTATCATCGTTACCATAACAAATAATACTGCAGGTGGACAGCCTGTTTCTATGCAGAATCTTAAAGAAGTACGCGCTATAGCTGACAAATATGGAAAGCCAGTAGTGTTTGATTCTGCTCGTTTTGCTGAGAATGCCTATTTCATTAAGACCCGTGAAGAAGGCTATAAGGATAAGACCATCAAGGAAATCACTAAGGAAATGTTTGCATTGGCTGATGGCATGACCATGAGTGCTAAGAAAGATGGTATTGTGAATATGGGTGGATTTATTGCAACTAAGCGTCAAGACTGGTATGAGGGTGCTAAGGGTTATTGCGTGCAGTTTGAAGGCTATCTTACCTATGGCGGTATGAACGGTCGTGATATGAACGCTCTTGCTATAGGCCTTGATGAAAATACGGAGTTTGATAACCTTCAGACCCGTATTCACCAAGTAGAATATCTTGCATCGCTACTCGATGAGTATGGCATTCCTTATCAGCGTCCTGCTGGTGGACATGCTATCTTTGTTGATGCACCCAAGGTGCTCACTCATGTGCCTAAGGAAGAGTTTCCTGCTCAGACACTTACCATAGAACTTTATCTTGAGGCTGGCATCCGAGGATGTGAGATTGGATATCTGCTTGCAGATCGTGACCCAATAACACGCGAGAATCGTTTTAATGGTCTCGACCTCTTACGTTTGGCAATTCCTCGCCGCGTATATACCGACAACCATATGGCTGTTATAGCAGCAGCTCTGAAAAATGTTTTTGACCGTCGTATGCAGATTACCCATGGTGTGCGTATTGCATGGGAGGCTCCATTGATGCGTCACTTTACTGTTCAGCTTGAGAGAATCACAGACTAAATACTATAAGAACCCGCCGACCAACATCGTATAATGTTGATTGGCGGGTTCTTCTTGTTTTATAATACGCCTTTCAGTTTTTATAGCCTTCAGGCTTTATTCTCTTCAGGCTTTACGCTCTTCAGGCTTTACGCCCATCAGTTTATACGCCCTTCATGCTTAGCGCTATACGCTTTCGCACGAGGTCAACTTCGGTAACCTTAACCGTTACATGCTGATGTAGCTTCACTACCTCGTTAGGGTCGTGGATAAACTTCGACGACATCTGCGAGATATGAACCAAACCATCTTGGTGAACACCAATATCGACAAAGGCACCAAACTTGGTGATGTTGGTAACGATGCCTGGTACCACCATTCCTACCTCAACATCCTTAAGCTCATGGATGTCGTCAGAGAATGAGAACTGCTCAACCTCGCCTCGAGGGTCGAGGCCTGGCTTATCCAATTCCTTCATGATATCAGTAAGCGTTGGCAAGCCTATAGTATCTGATACATAGTTCTTTATGTTGATAGCCTTAAGTCTTTCTTTGTTAGCGATAAGCTCCTTAACGGTGCATCCGCTGTCAGCAGCCATACGCTTCACTATGTCGTAGCTCTCTGGGTGTACAGCGCTATTGTCCAAAGGATTCTTGGCGTTAGGAATGCGCAAGAAACCTGCACATTGTGTGTAGGCATTAGCTCCAAGACGAGGCACCTTCTTGAGTTGCGCACGCGATGTGAAGTCGCCATTCTCGCGACGATATTCGATGATGTTCTTTGCCAAGGCAGGACCAAGACCGCTAATGTAAGTAAGCAACTGCTGACTGGCGGTATTCACGTTTACACCAACAAGGTTAACGCAGTTCTCCACCGTCTGGTCCAAACTCTTCTTGAGTTTTGTCTGGTCTACATCGTGCTGATATTGTCCCACACCAATGCTCTTAGCATCAATCTTTACAAGCTCAGCCAAAGGGTCCATCAGTCTTCGAGCTATCGAGACAGCACCTCTAACCGTAACGTCCTGGTCTGGGAATTCGTCGCGTGCTATCTTCGATGCCGAATATATCGAAGCTCCATCCTCGCTAACCACGTAGACAGGCTTTTGGTTGTCGCCCTCAGAGAATACCTTGTTTAGAATGTCTGTGGTCTCGCGGCTTGCAGTACCATTGCCCACAGCTACAGCCTCGATGCTATATTGGGCAGCAATCTTAGCAAAATGACGTGCTGCATTCTCTGCATTGCCCTTAGGAGGGAATGGGAACACTACATCGTGGAATAGCAAGTTGCCCTGCTTGTCGAGCACCACCACCTTGCATCCCGTTCTGATACCAGGGTCTACACCCATTACCGACTTCTGTCCCAATGGTGCAGCAAGCAATAGCTGGCGTAGGTTAGTGGTGAACACCTCTATAGCCTCGTCGTCAGCCTTCTCTTTGCTCAGAGCCGAGAATTCGTTTTCGATACTTGGCACAAGCAGACGCTTATATGAATCCTCAACAGCCTCTGCCACCAGTTGTGAGCATTTGCCGTTGCCACGAACATACTGTCGTTTCAATCTTTCAGTAGCACGCTCACCATCGATAGATATTTTTATGCGCAATATTCCTTCAGCCTCACCACGGCGCATAGCCAACAGTCTGTTGCCTGTGCAACGAGATAATGGTTCGGCAAAATCGAAGTAGTCGCGATACTTCTGTGCCTCTTCGCTATCAGCCTTAGCCTTAACTACCTTTGATGCAATTTCTGCCTCACGCTTAAAGGTTGCTCGAAGCTGATGACGACAATCCTCGCTCTCGCTGATGTTTTCAGCTATGATATCTTTAGCAGCCTGTAGGGCATCATCTACTGTGAATTCCTTCACCTTATGCTCTGCCAATGCCTTCTGTACAGCAGCACTATTGATGAGTCTTTTTGCAGCCGCTTCGATATCATTTTCACGCTGCAGAAGTATCATGGTAGCCAATGACTCTAAGCCATATTCGCGAGCTATCTGTGCTCTAGTTCTTCTTTTAGGCTTGAAAGGTAAGTATATATCTTCCAAGGTGTTAGCATCCCAACAGTCTTCAATTTTCTTCTTTAGTTTGTCGTCGAGCTTGCCTTGTTCTTCTATACTCTTCAGTATAGTCTCTTTGCGCTTAGCCAGTTCCTTTAGCTTGTCGTATCTTGCACTAATATCGCCTATCTGCACATCGTCAAGACCGCCTGTGCGCTCCTTACGATAGCGAGCTATGAAAGGTATTGTGCAACCCTCGTCGAGCAGTTGCAGGGTGCCATCTACGCCACTTGCCGGCAGCTGTAGTTCTTTGGCAATGATGTTTGTAAATGTATTCATGATTTTAATTAAAAGTCTGATAAATGGCAGGCAAAGGTATACAATAAAAGCGACAATTATGTGAAAAAGACAATAAAATCTAAAAGGATATACATATTTTTGCCTAATTTACCTATTTATATTAACTTTGCATGTTCATAAAGGTAATATTTATTAAACGATGATATCAGTAGAAGGATTGAAGGTAGAGTTTAGTGCTCGTCCATTGTTCCACGATGTGAGCTTCGTGATCAACGATCGCGACCGCATAGCCCTTGTGGGAAAGAATGGAGCAGGCAAGTCTACCTTGTTGAAGATATTGTGTGGTCAGCAGCAGCCTACAGCTGGCACCGTGGCAATACCGAATGATACCACCATTGGTTATCTGCCACAGGTGATGAAGCTTCAAGACAACACCACTGTGAGAGAAGAAACTCGCAAGGCTTTCGCATCAACTATAAAGATGAAGGAGCGCGTGGACAAGCTGGCTGCCGAAATGGCTGAGCGCACCGACTACGAGAGCGACGACTATATGCAGCTTGTGGAGCGCTACACACAAGAGCACGATAGATACATGATGATAGGTGGCGAAAGCTATGAAGCCGACATGGAACGCACCTTGGTGGGCTTAGGCTTTTCGCGCACAGATATGGATAGACCAACATCAGAGTTTTCTGGCGGATGGCGTATGCGTATAGAGTTGGCAAAGATATTGCTGCAGAAACCCGACGTGTTATTGCTCGATGAGCCTACCAACCACCTCGATATCGAGAGTATACAATGGCTCGAGCAGTTCTTGGCTCAAAGCGCCAAGGCTGTGGTATTGGTGAGCCACGACCGTGCTTTTATCAACAATGTTAGCAATCGCACTATCGAGATAACCTGTGGTCAGGCTGTTGACTATAAGGTGAAATACAACGAGTATGTGGTGCTCAGAGCCGAGAGGAGAGAGCAGCAAATTCGCGCTTACGAAAACCAGCAGAAAGAGATTGCCGACATCAAAGACTTCATAGAGCGATTCCGCTATAAGCCAACCAAGGCTGTGCAGGTGCAGAGCCGCATCAAGCAGTTGGAAAAGATAGTGCCTATAGAAATCGACGAGGTAGACAATTCGGCTATGCACTTGAAGTTTCCACCATGTTTGCGTAGTGGCGATTATCCGATAATATGCGATGGAGTAAGCAAGACCTATGGCGACCATACCGTCTTCTCTGACGTTACGCTTACTATAAAGCGAGGCGAAAAAGTAGCGTTCGTAGGTAAGAATGGCGAAGGTAAGTCTACCCTCGTGAAGTGTATCATGAACGAGATTCCTTTTGATGGCACATTGAAAGTGGGCCACAACATTCAGATAGGCTATTTCGCTCAGAACCAAGCACAGCTGCTTGACGAGAATCTGAGCATCTTTGATACCATCGACCAAGTGGCTACAGGCGAAATGAGACTCAAGGTCAACGACCTGCTTGGTGCATTTATGTTTGGTGGCGAGATTTCTGAAAAGAAAGTAAAGGTGCTGAGTGGTGGCGAGCGTAGCCGACTGGCTATGATAAAACTGCTCATGGAACCAGTCAACCTCCTCATCCTCGATGAGCCTACCAACCACCTCGACATGCCATCAAAGGATGTGCTGAAAGAAGCCATCAAAGCCTTCGACGGTACAGCCATCATCGTGAGCCACGACCGTGAGTTCTTGGATGGCTTAGTGAGCAAGGTGTATGAATTTGGTGGCGGAGTTGTGAGAGAACATCTCGGTGGCATCTATGACTATCTGCGTGAGCATAATGCCGACAGCATACAAGCTGCCTTGGGTGGTGACGATAGAAGAGGGAAGAATGAAGAAGCAAATAGCAATTCTTCATCAAGCTCTAAGCAAAGCGATTCTTTACTCTCATCAAACTCTTCACAAAAAAAGCAAAGCTATGCCGAGCGCAAGGAAGAGCAGAAGAAGATAAAGAAGATTCAGCGAGCTGTGGAAGAATGTGAGAAGCATATTGCCGACATGGAAGCCCGTATAGCAGAGCTCGACGAGCTGTTTATGCAGCCAGAAAAGGCATCCGACATGGTTCTCGTTACGGAATATACTTCAACAAAGCAGAAGCTCGACGAAGAAAACGACAAATGGCTCGAACTATCCGAGCAACTCGAAGAGGCGAAGAGCAATCTTGAGTAACAACTTGATTTATTTCATAAATTATTTATCCAACAAAATCATGAAAATGAAAGAAATCCTTCCGATGTTGCTTATGATAGCAGCACCAAGCATTGGCTCAGCGCAGTCGAATGCAGGAATTAAGATGGAAAACATGGACAAGGCAGCAAAGCCTGCCGACGACTTCTACAAGTATGCTTGTGGTGGTTGGCAGAAGTTGCATCCTCTGCCAGGTGCATTCTCACGCTTTGGTTCGTTCGACCAGTTGCAGGAAGACAACAACCAGCGCATCAACGACATCATTGCAAGTCTTACTAAGAAGACTTTCAAAGAGGGCACTGTAGAGCGCAAACTTAGCGACTTGTATAAGCTCGCTATGGACAGCGTGCGTCGCGACAAAGAGGGTGCTTCGCCTGTACAGCCTTTGATGAAAGAGATTGAGCAGGCTCAGACCATCGACGCTCTTCGCGCTTTGCAGCTCAAATATGCTGATATGGGCTACGGTCTTCCTTATGGCTACTACTTTGGCTCAGACGAGAAGAATGCTTCAATGAACATCCTTTCGTTGGTTCAGAGCGGTCTAACCCTTGGCGAAAAGGAATATTATCTTGAGAACGATGAGGCTACAACAGAAATCCGCAACGCTTTCAAGAAGCACATCTCTAAGATGTTCCAACTCTACGGCTTCTCAGAGGCTCAGGCACAGGAGAATGCTAACCTCATCATGCGCTATGAGACTACATTGGCTCTCGTTTCTAAGAACAATACAGAGCTTCGTGATGTAGAGGCTAACTACAACAAGATGACCATCAAGGAGTTTGAGTCTAACTATCCTCATATCGGTCTTACCAAGCAGCTCAAGGCTGAAGGCATTGCCGACAACTGCTTCGCAGAACTCGTAGTTGGTCAGCCAGACTTCTTCGCAGGCGTAGATAAGCTCATCGCTACACAGAGCGCAGCAGAGCTCAAGGCTTATATTGAGTGGAACGTAATCTGCAGTTCTGCATCTTATCTTAGCAACGAGATCGTAAGCGCTAACTTCGATTTCTATGGCAAGACAATGAGCGGACGTACCGAGATGTTGCCTCTCTGGAAGCGTGCTACATCACAGGTAGACGGCGTTTTGGGTGAGTCTCTTGGCAAGATGTATTGCAAGAAGTATTTCCCTGCAAAGTCTAAGGCTCGTATGGAGCAGTTGGTGAAGAACCTTCAGGCAAGTTTGGCTGAACGCATCAAGGCACAAGACTGGATGAGCGAGGCTACCAAGGCTGCCGCTCTCGACAAGCTCGCTGCTTTCTATGTAAAGATTGGATATCCTAACAAGTGGAAGGATGTTTCAGCTCTTACCATCGACCCTAAGAAGTCATACTACGACAATATCCTTGAGTGCAGAAAGTTCTGGAACAAGTTCTCTATCGAGTCAAAGGCTGGTAAGCCTGTTGACCGCGACGAGTGG
>HF994040.1:7861-9527 GCA_000436915.1 Prevotella sp. CAG:1092
CGCGACGAGTGGATGATGTCGCCACAGACAGTAAACGCATACTACAACCCAACAACCAACGAAATCTGCTTCCCTGCAGGTATCCTTCAGTATCCTTTCTTCGATGCTAAGGCAGACGACGCATTCAACTATGGAGCTATTGGTGTGGTAATTGGTCATGAGATGACTCACGGCTTCGACGACCAGGGTCGCCACTACGACAAGTCAGGTAATATGACCGACTGGTGGGCAGATGGCGATGCTGAGAAGTTCAACGAGCGTGCTAAGGTTTGCGCTGACTTCTTCTCTAACATCGAGGTATTGCCAGGTCTTAAGGGCAATGGCGAGTTCACCCTTGGAGAGAACCTTGCCGACCACGGAGGTTTGATGGTATCTTTCAACGCCTTTAAGAAAGCCACAGCTAAGAAGCCTCTCAAGACTATCCATGGTCTTACTCCAGAGCAACGCTTCTTTATCGCTTATGCTGGCGTATGGGCAGCCAACATCACCGACAAGGAGATTCGCAACCGTACTAAGGGCGACCCTCACGCTTTGGGCAAATGGCGCGTAAACGCTGCCCTCCCACAAATCGATGCTTGGTACGAGGCATTTGGTGTGAAGGAAGGCGACAAGCTCTTCGTGCCTGCCAAGGATAGAGTAAAACTTTGGTAAACAACATAAAAAAGGGGAGTTCATAGCAACTCCCCTTTATAAATACAAAAATCATAAGAGTAACTAACGATGCCACTAAGATTACCAGATAAACTACCAGCAATAGAAATGCTGAAGCAGGAAAACATCTTCGTGATGGACGAGAGTAGGGCGCATAGCCAGGAGATTCGTCCGTTGAAGATTGTTATCCTAAACCTCATGCCGCTTAAGATAACCACCGAGACCGACCTCATACGCTTATTGTCGAACACTCCGCTTCAGATGGAGATAAACTTCATGAAGCTAAAAAGTCATACCCCAAAGAATACACCTGTGGAACATATGTTGATGTTCTACAAGGATTTCGACATCTTGCGCAACGAAAAGTTTGATGGCATGATTATTACTGGTGCTCCCGTTGAGACTATGCCTTTCGAGGATGTGGCTTACTGGGACGAGATTACTCAAATATTTGATTGGGCAAAAACCCACGTCACCAGTACTCTATATATTTGTTGGGCTGCTCAGGCAGGACTATACCATTTCTACAACATCCCTAAATATCCGCTGCCTAAGAAGATGTTTGGCATATTCCCACAAAAAACTCTCCAACCAATGTTGCCTATATTCCGTGGCTTCGACGACGTATTTGCTATGCCTCATAGCCGTCATACCGAAGTTCACAGAAGCGATATCGAGAAAGATCCACAACTCACCATCATTGCCGAATCTGAGGAAAGTGGTGTGAGCATCGTGATGGCTCGTGGCGGAAGAGAGTTTTTCATAACAGGTCATTTCGAATATTCGCCAAATACCTTGGATAAGGAATACCGCCGCGATGCAGGCAAACGCGACGATGTGGAATTGCCAAAGAACTATTATCGCGACAACGATCCTGCCAAGGGACCTGTGGTGACATGGCGCGCTCATGCCAACCTGCTGTTCAGCAACTGGATAAACTATTATGTTTACCAGGAAACACCATACGATATTAATAAGATTGAATAAATACACTCAACTTTCGCAAATGTGGAAG
>HF994041.1 GCA_000436915.1 Prevotella sp. CAG:1092
GGGCTATGCGCTTGTTGGGCTTTCAGCCCGCCCCTGCCCAAATCCGAAACTTTAGTAGGTGTTTGCTTATGCGACTATATGTTTTTGCTTATGCGACTACTCGTCTTTGTTCATGCGAATAGTCGCATAAGCTCACGCGACTATTCGCATTTTTCGATAGTATAAGTGCCTGCTTTATATTCCTTTGTTTTGCTACTCTCGCCAGGAATAGTTACCGAGGCTGTAGACTCATTCGGAATAGTTAAGCCACAATCGGTCACTACAAAAACATTCTTGTCAATTTCTAACAACAGATTTGTGTTAAAGCAACCTTTATTTTTGTATTATGTAGTTATGAAGCATTATTGTATAATGACTTTTCGGAAAGAACCGTCGCTGTACTTTATAATGTTCAAGCCTGTTGTTGATTCTGTTATGTGCTGACCATTGATGGTGTAACGAGAGATTTCCTTAACATCAGAAGTTGAATATGTTGATTCTACACCTGCAGGATCTACTTCTTTAATCTTTAAGAAATCTTTCCAACAATTTGCAGCCATATATTCTTGATATGTGCCTTTCGGTATATAAAGTGTTGTATTTGTTTTTATGTTCTCATCAAATGCGCAGTCAGTTATTATGGCAGGGGTGAGCATGTTGGCATATATGGAAGTCAATCCGTTACACTCCCGAAAGGCATTCGAGTCTATTTGAGTTAAACAAGAAGGCAAAAATAATGTAGTCAAACCGTTGCAACCATAAAATGCAGCGTAGCCAATAAAGGTCAATTTTGAAGGAAAAGCAAAAGAGGTAAGTTTCGCACAACCAACAAAGGCGGACATACCGATGGTGGTCACTTCTGAAGACAATTCTATAGAAGTAAGATTTACACAATGATAAAATGCTTCATTACCAACAGAAGTCAGACTTGAAGACGCATTTAAAGAAGTCAGACTACTATTATAATAGAAAGCATTTTTTTCAATTGAAGAAACTGAAGCTGGAACGATATAGTCCTTTATGTTATTCACCCATGCAGCAATGAGTTTTGATTTGTTCTTATTGAATAAAACTTTTCCATCAGAAGAATATTGAGGGTTCGCATCATCAACCATTACCGATGTCAACCCATCGCATGAAGAAAATGCAGTAGCATCAATGGACGTCAAACGTGAGGGAATTTTCACTGATGAAAGTTTATTACATCCCCAAAAAGCATGTCCACCTATATCTGTCAAGTTTTTGGGCAACATCAGCGAGGACAGTTTGCTACACCCACTGAAAGCATAGTCTTCAATTGAAATTAAATTTTCAGGCATAGTTACTGAAACTAATCCACTACAATCATTAAAGGCTCTATAATATATACTGTTCACGCATGACGGCAAAACTATCGTCTGCAATCCATCAAGATAAGAGAAAAGATAGTCGCCTATACAAGATGTTTCGAATTTAGCTATATGATAGTTAGCGTTACCATAATATACGTTAAAACTACCATTGCCTACAAAATCCACATCAACAATATCCAAATGCTGAAGATGTCCATCGTATTTGTCACCATTTTCATTATAATAGCATCCCGCCATCTGTCTGATGAACTGTAAATCATCTACATTCAGTTCACCAACAAGTTTTAGATTGGTAATTTGATTCCATTGCCATTCACTGCTTTCAACTTCACTTTGTAATCCACCGGATTTAATGTTCAGCGTGATTTGCGTTGTTGTTAAATCATTTTCTGCTTGTGATGTAAATGTACAAAGTAACAATAACGCCATGAACAAAACATGCCGTTTAATAAAAAACTTTCTCATAATACATTTTTACTTGCCTACAGACTCCATACTCGGCATTAATAATTATTGGTATGACTTACTATATTACGAACGGAAAAATAAAAGCGTGAAATCTCCTCGTAACCCATTCTACGTTCTGAGGCCTTCGCATTGCCCTACACTGCTGAATGAGCAATATCGAAGTCCACGCCAATATTATATATACACACCCTTTTTCGGAAAGTAATATTCAACAAAGCCTCAACAAGTAAGGTTTGCGGTTCATACATTCCGATAAAAGGGATGTGGCAATACACATTCCATGGACATCTACTGCTGCAATATTCGTGACAGTGTATGAAAGTTGCGAAGTTTCAGAACGCCAAGAATATAGCGTCAAGTAAACGCCTTTATATTTTGTCGTTATATAAAAATCCTGTCCTTTTTATATTTTGGTTATGTCACTATATAGCAATGACTTTAACAGAATAATATATCAAATGCAAAAATACATAAACTTTTGTAAATGGCAAAAAAATTAAATAAAACTTACTAAGTAGCCGATTTTTTCAATCTCTTTATAACAATTTGGATAATTTCTTGTTTTATAAAACGTAAAATCATAAAACCAATAAAATGACTTAAATTATTAGCCTTCCGAGAAGGCTGCCTAGATTAATATATTTGGCATGATTACCCCAAGAAATTAATACAAAGGTTTTATCACCCAAGAGACCGTCAACGCAACAAAATAGGCTATCTTGACAGATTTTTGGATAAGTCTTTATACCTTTTTGATAACGTCTTTTAAAAAGTGATGTTTTACAAATTACCGAATGAAACAATTATAAGTTACCGAATGAAACAATCATAAATTACCGAATGAATAAACAACAAATAACCGAAATGTTATTAAAATGTTTGTTAGTTTAAAATGTTATTTGTATTTTTGCCTTTAAAATAATATAGTTATGGTAAAGTATAAACATCGTATAGCTGATAGAATTTTAGAGCGAAAAGTTTTAGGAAAGGGAGCTGTTCTAATCGAAGGTCCTAAGTGGTGTGGTAAGACAACAACAGCTAAACAACTTTCAAAGAGTATCCTTGATTTGGGAGACTCATCCGTTCTTATGCAAAGTTCACAGCTGATAGAAATTGGTCCTAAGGCTTTATTAGAAGGAAAAACTCCACGACTTATTGACGAATGGCAAGCTTTACCTACAATTTGGGACTGCATTCGCAGCGAGGTTGACAGAAGAGGAGAGCCATCACAATTTATCTTAACGGGGTCGTCAGTTCTTCCCGAAGCTGAAGAAACCATTCATAGTGGAACAGGTAGATTTGCATACATCAAGATGAGAACGATGAGTTTATATGAATCTGGCGAATCAACAGGCAGTATCAGTCTTTCTGATTTATTTGAAGGCAAGTCTTTTGAAGTATTGCAAAATGAAATGGATATTGACGAACTTGCATATCTCATCTGTCGTGGAGGTTGGCCATGGGCTACATTAATACCAAAAGAAGTTGCACTTGACCAAGCTTTCGACTATGTTGATTCTGTTGTACAGAAAGATATCCAACGTGTAGATAAAATCAAGCGAAGTCCAGATAGAGCAAGACTTTTATTACGCTCATATGCAAGAAATATCTCACAACAAATATCGTATGCCACTATTCGAAAAGATATGCTCGCAAACGATGCTAGTACATTAGACGAGGATACTGTGGCTGATTATGTAAAGGCATTGAAAAAATTATTTGTCATTGAAGATCTTGCAGCATGGAATCCAAATATTCGGAGTAAGGCAGCTATTAGGACTAGTGACACACGTCATTTTGTCGACCCGAGCATTGGTACCGCAGCATTAAGACTTGGTCCCAAAGACTTAATCAACGATTTACAATCATTTGGGTTATTCTTCGAAGATTTGGTAGTAAGGGATTTGCGTGTATATGCAGAGGCTTTGGATGGTGAACTTTATCATTACAGGGATAGTAGTGGTTTGGAATGCGACACCGTACTTCATCGACGCAATGGTAGTTATGCTCTTCTTGAAGTCAAGATAGGTGGAGAAAACAGAATTAATGAAGGAGCTGCTAACTTGTTAGCATTAGCTAAGAATATAGATACTAACAAAATGTCTGCCCCATCATTTATGGCTGTTATTATAGGTGTTGGCAAGTATGCATATCAAAGAAAAGATGGTGTTTACGTTATACCAATTGGTTGTTTAAAAGACTAATTTTTTTAATATATAAGCATAAAATTATATAATAAAAAGCGTAGGTAAATATCTACGAAATATAGATTTTACCTACGCTAAGTATTGTTTGTATAACTTTTCAATATTGTCTTTATAGCTTTATAGTTATAGCCTTGCCGCTATAATCTACGCTCTTGCCTGTGGCTGCAATGTTGCCTGCTGCGCAATTCTTGTTTACCAAGATGATGTTGAACTTTCTGTTTTTCAACATTCCCTTGTAGTTACCCTTGCGGTCGCTGATGGTAAGCTCATGTGTGGCATCATTATATGTAAAGGTAATTTCGCTAAATGCTCCCTTCTCATAGTTGTAGTTGTCGCCCTCGTCTTCGTAGAGGATGAACGAACCATCGGCACCTGGATATACTCTTATTTCAAGGTTGTCCCAAGCTTTCTCACTTGCATACTGCACTTCAGGACCGAATGGTAATATAGAGCCAGCCTTAACGAATACTGGCATAATATTGATAGGACATGGACGCAATACTTCTTGTCCGCCATCATATTGATTGTTGTCCCAGAAGTCGAACCATTTTGTACCCTTTGGCAAGTATACTTTCACAGGTGCTGCAGCCTGCTTAATGTCAGGATAAATGGTATGTCCATTCTTCTTGTTGTCGCGCCATGTGTATAGAGGATCTGTTACTGGTTTTACGAGCAGGTTGCGGCCAAACATATATTCATCGTTCAGTCGTGTAGCCTTATGGTCATTCTTAAAGTCCATAACCAAAGCTCGCATCATAGTGCCGCTACGCTGTACGCAGTCGCCAGCCATACTATAGATATATGGCAACAATCGATAGCGAAGCTTTATGGCATCTACCATAGCGTCGTAACACCATTCGCCCTTATTGCCAAACTTGTATATTTCGCTTTGCATAGGCGACGAGCTGTGGTTACGCATTAGCGGCATGAAGGTGCCCCATTGCAACCATCGTGTATGTATTTCCTGTAAGGCTGGGTTTTTAGGGTCGTTACGATAATCCCAATAGAAGAAGCCTCCGAGGTCGGTATTCCAGAAAGGAATTCCGCATAGAGAGAAGTTCAATCCCGAAGGCACCTGATTCTTCATCTCGTCCCAAGAACATTGTATGTCGCCACTCCATGATTGTGTGCCATAATGCTGAATACCAAACGATGCGCTACGAGTCATCTGGAATGAGCGCTTATAGTTGTTCTTCATAGCTCGTTGGTGCTCGTAGATACCCTTGTTGTGTACTAATGGGAACGCATTCTTCACACTTAGCCATGAACCATCGTAAGTCTGATAGTTCTCATCGCCAACTTTCTCAAAGTGGTCGGGTTCTGAAGAGTCTGTCCACCAGGCATCCATTCCCATATTGTAGAGATTGGTAAGATATTTCCAATAAATATCTCTTGCCTTAGGATTGAAAACATCATAAGGCATAGTACCACTTTTACGTGGCCAAGTGTCGAAAGGATAAAGGGCATTTATCTTCTTTAGCTCTTTGAAAGGTTCTGTCCATGGTCCGAAGTTTGCCCATATGCTTATCATCAAGTGAGCATTATTGTTGTGCACATACTTCACCATTTCCGCTGGACTCTTCAGTCGTGGTTCGCCCTGCGCCTTAAGTTTCTTAAGGTCTTCAGGCATATATTTTGTCCATGCAGGGTCGTTAACCTTATTAATATAGTAAGGATTTTGAAACTTCATGGCATTCCAGTTAGAGTCGCATCCCCAGTATTGCCAGTCTTGCACAATACCATCGAGAGGAATCTGTAATTCGCGGAATTTGTCTACTACTCCTGCCAGCTCGTCACTTGTCTTATATCGTTCGCGGCATTGCCAATATCCCATAGTCCATAGTGGGAACATAGTAGCCTGACCAGTAAGTGTACGAATGGCAGAGATTACACCATCTTGCGAACCATCATCATACATGAAATAATAGTCAGCGCATGTACCTACTTCGCTCGTCATGGTAGTGCCCTGCTCGTTGTCTTCATAATAAGACTTACCTGCATTATCCCAATAAAGTCCGTAGCCTTTTTCGCTTGTGAAATAAGGAATATAGATATGAGTATTGTTGTTCCATAGTTCTACTTTGCGTCCACGTTGATTCATGTAAGTGTCGCGAAGTTGACCAAGACCATACACGGCTTCATCCTTGTCGAGAATGAAAGTCTGCGCCACCTTATATTTACCCTTGTTAGCCTCGTCGGTACGAGGAGTAAGCATGGTGCGAGTATCTTTTAGCAGAGTTTCGCCCTTGCTGTTGGCAAATGTTATCTCGCCAGTAGTAGAGTTTACGTTTACTGTAATGCGGTCGGAAGCAAGGCTTATGCCATCAACAGTATTAGTGGTCTTGAAGTTTTCAAACACCTCAGGAGTCATTATTACCGAGTAGCTCTTTTTCTTTACGCTACTACCTTTAGCAGCTTTCACCACTCTCACGATAGAAGGAGAATAAAACTCTATGCTGACGTCTTGGTTGTCTAATTTCAACTTCACGGCATTTGATAGCGTTCTTGTTTTCTTAGGCATCTTTGTTACCTTGGCATAGCTTTCTGCAGTACCCATCGTGGTGAGTCCTGCCATTAATACAGAAAGAAATAGTAGTTTACGATTCATTGTTATTAGGATTTAATTTTAAGTTTTCAATATATTGCTAAGTAGGTGTTCAAAATTAATTTAAATGATTTTATCTTTATATCCGCTTTTCAATGCGGCAAAGTGGTTCGTTGATGCCACCCATCTCTTTTTTATATCTCTCGTCGCCTCGACACATGTCGAAGTCTACTATACCTTCGTTCATCCATAGCTTTGTGGCTTCAAGGATAAGCAATATACCTGGTGAATAGCGGCTAAAAGAGGTGTCGATGGCAAGACGTGGCATAAGCAGATGTTTGTTGTGGCGGTAAACAATCATAAATGCAGCAGGCTTTTGGTCTATCTCCAAGACGTATAGCTGAGCATCCTTCAGTTTCTTTAAGCTTGCTGTAGCGCACCCGCTCTTCACTTCGTATACAGCCTTTAGGTATGTGGTGATATTGCTGAAAGCATTATAACTCTTGTGGCGCCATGCCATCTTGCGCTTGAAATAGAAATGCCAAAGATAGCGCAGATAGCTATCTGAAGCCATGTTGTCGTGGTTGAACACCTTTAGTTCCATCTTCTTGCCATCTGTAGTAAGATGGTTATACGACTTGCGGATGTTCTTATAAATATTCTTTGGTAGCGACGACACATACTCCTCGTGAGTGGCAAACTGCGTTAATGGCACATGGAAACTTGTGCGCTCAATAGTGTTATCGTCGATAAGCTTCATTATTTTAGCAAAAGGAGTTTGGCATGGCACATCAGCAAGGCTTAGCATCATACCCTTGCACGACTCCACAAGGTGGTCGGCAATAGCTTTCATTATTTCCTCGTTGCCCTCGTATGTATATGGGCATACCATATTCAATACTCCTCCAACACGGCATGATGGTATTCGTGCCTTTTTAGACGAGCGAGTTACAGCAAAAGGAATTATAGCAAAAGGCTTGTCGTCTACCATTACTAAATCGTAGCGCATGGCGGTAGTCATTTTTCCTAACCCATCTGTAGAATGATGAAACAGGAAGTTGTTCCATTCGTAAGTCTGATAGTATGTGTAGTTGATATATGCAGAAGTCTGTTTTTCTGCTATTTTATCGAGCATAAGCCATTGCTCCTTAATGTTTTGTATGTTGCTATGTTGGCTTATCGAGATGTTATTATTCATAAGAATTATTGTTTGTCGTCAGCAATCTTGATCTTTCCATCGCATGTCACGAGCATATCGCGAGTATACTTATATTCCTTAGATGCTATAGAGTTCGTAGGGTCGTAATGGTCGGATGTGATGCCCATGAGCTCGCACATCATTTCGTAGGCGAGGTCGTTGGTGAAGTATTTTGCTTTGTTTTCTTCTAATGCCGCTTTCACTTCAGGGCGTGCCTTCTCATAAGTGTCCGTGAGATATATCCATAGCGGAATGCGAGTCATGCCGAAGTTCTGAAACTGTATGGAGCGTTGCTTGTCAGGCACGGCTGCATGGTCAGAGAAATATACCATAGCTGCAAGGTTCAGATGCTTTGTGGCATAGTCGTAAAACGAATGCAGGATATGGTCGTTATAGTGTATAGAGTTGCGATATGTCGTAACGTCGTCGCCATCAGGAAGATTGTTGGCAGCAGCATATTCTGGAGTGTAGCGGTTAGCGAAGTTGAAGTGATTGCCTTTTAGGTGTAATACCAAGAGGTTGTTCACATTTCCATCCACCTCGCCAAGGAAGTCAAGCAAAGCCTCGTCATATTGCATCTTTCCCAACTTTTGGTTTGTCCACTTAGCTACATCCGAAGTTTCGGCAACAAGAGTTACAGGCGTGTCAGCACTTCCAAGGTGTCCTTGGTTGCTATACCAATGCACTCTGTAGCCAGCCTTATGAGCCATGTCTACGATAGAGGCAGAATCGATGAATGATTTATCGTTATATTGATTATATTCCGTGAGTGCCTTTTCGAGCGAAGGCACAGTCTGTATGCCACAAGAGTATGCATTCTTGAAGATGAAGAAATGCTCTTTATCCTTCTTCATCTCCGACTGCCAAGGTGTAGTCTTCCTACCCTCTTGGTCGGCATAGATGCTCATATAGTCGCGACAACAAGATTCGCCAATCACCATTACTATAGTGTGAGGCTTAGGCAATGTGTTTCTGCTCATATCTACAGATATCGTAGCCATTCGCTTCTCAACATTCTCTTTATATTTCTTGTTGCCCTCCATATATTCCTTCACTTCGCGATATAGCATGGCAATACCCGTTCTTACAAAGAGTCCATGACTCCTTGCCCACACATCGCCACCCTTCCATAGCATTCTCGATATAGCGCCAAAAAATATTATTATAGCGCCAAGGGCTACTATAGATAATGGATTGTCGAAGTTCCATATATTATAGTCGGCAATAAAGCTGTTGCCTATGGCTATTCCCGCACTCACCAATAGGATAACAATAGTTATAAGCAGCATTTTCCAGAATCCGAGCGACTTAGGATATTCTATTATCTCGTTGTAGTTGGTTTCCTTTATCACCTGCATACCATTATGGTCTATGCAAGTGTCATAGGTGAGATAATATCCTATTTGCGCCAAAGGTAATATTACCAATACCATTTCGAGTATCGTCATCACTATTGTGGCAACTATACCTAAAGGAGATATAAGAATGGCAATAGCCGATAGCCATCCAAAGAGATAGATACCAAAGGCTATATCCATTCGGTTGTCGTAGTCGGGCGAACTCTTCTTGTATGTCTTGTCATACAATATATTATATGTGCATATCCACATCACAGCCACAAAAAGTGCTGTCAGCATGGCTGCAGACCAATAGCTGCCAACGAAATAATATGGTATCATCGTTACCAACGATGCTATGAGATAGCGACGAAGTTGCTGGCCGCGCGATTTGTGCGACAAACCTTTATTATAAATTCTGTAAATACCATTTGAAAAGGCAAATAATAATAAAGCCTCAAGGATATTTATAAGTATTGATATCATATATATATATGCAAGATGATGTTGTATGTTGCAAAATTACACAAAAAAAAGATATTAATGGCTTATGCTATGAAAATATCAAAAATAATATATATATTTGCACACCCAAAATCACAATCATTTATATTCATGAACTTACCAAAATCATATTTTATCTCTCTATTCGTAGTTATAGCAATAGTAGTATGTGCATGCTTTAGCTCATCGTTGTTGACCACTCTCGTTGATGCCGATAAGAGTGTGATGCTTGCTTTGACTTTCCGTCAGCATACTTGTTTCGATATGTTTTGGTATCGTTATTCTAAGCTTGGTACATGGATACCTATGGTGGTAGTGTTGTTGGCTACTATGTGGGTATACAATCCTAACGACTTGCGCAAAAAGTTATTCCTTATAGTTTCTATTGCTTTATTGGTATTAGTGCTCGACCAAGTGTCGTCGGGAATAATAAAGCCATTGGTAGAGCGCCTACGTCCTTCGCACGATGATAGTATAGCTCCATATTTGCAATATGTAAACGACTATCATGGTGGCAAATATGGTTTTGTTTCGGGTCATGCTACCAATATCGTGGGCATAGTGACATGGCTTTGCTATATGTTCCGCACTCATCTGTCGCGAGTGCTGTTTATAGTCTTTGGTGCCACATTATGCTATTCGCGCATATATCTTGGAGTTCATTTCCCTGGCGATATCTTGTGTGGTTCGCTCTTAGGCTTCTTCATAGCTCGCTTTGGTATAGCTCTGCTCCAGAAGTATAACCTTATGTTTACTACCGACCGTCAACCTTGGTTTGTGCTTGCTGCGTATATCCTAACGGCAATAGTCTTGATGGTAATGAGCTTTATTGCCTATATGGCTTAGAATTTCCAGCGTAGCTGTAGGTCTACGTCTATAGGCGTTTTGGTTTCTATGGCCTGTAGTCCTGAGCCTATTTTGTTGTTGTCAATACGATGTGTGCCACCCACCTTTGCTATAGCCATAAGGTTGGATGAAAAATCTGCGCGTATGGTTGCGGCAAACCTTATTCCTTCGCCATAGAGTGCAGGAAACGAGAGATTGTAGAGTGTGGAACGCTCGTAGGTATACACTCTTGAGTTGTAGTCATCGGTCTTGAAATACGCCAACGAGGTATATGCCTGCATCTTATTTTTTCTTATTCCCACTTGTTGCATCACCATGTAGCCAAAGCTGTTTTCGTCTTTATGATAAAGGCTTATGTCGCCTTGAGTGCGCAAGAATAATAGTTTATTATCTTTCGTTATGGTCAAGCGTATGCGATGTTGTGTGATACGGTCGAGGAATTTATTATCATCGTCATCTTTGCTATCTTTGTTCCATGTCTTCAGTCGGTAGCGAGCCGTGATACTCCATGTATTTTTGCTCCATGTAGCAGAATGTTGCATATCGAAAGTGCGTGTGGTGGCAGTAGCAAGATATTTTGGCCAAGGAAAATAAGCCCAATCAAAATAGTGAGAGAATGTTAGCTGATATATTGGTTGCCATTTTGCTCCAAGATATACGCCACTTTCATTTTGTACCGACCTTCCTTCCGAGAAGCTCGATGCCATCAATGAATAGTATTTATATGAATAGAATCTCTGTATAGCCACTAATGTTAGATTGCTGTTCACCATATAGTTGATGCTATTTATCGTAGCTATACCCTTTGAGTTGCCTGTTGCCACTTCTCCATTTATAGATATTCTTCTGCTCAGATAAGCGTATTCGGCACCTATATTCCAGAAGCGTTTTCCCCATGGCGCTATCAGCTTGTATAGCTTTGTGGTATCAGGATGCAGAGGCTTGTCGAATGATGTCTGATAGCCTGTTATGCCGAAATGAAAACCATTCACATGATAGTATATGTTTCCTCACATTATTGCTTGCGAGGCATTCCTACGGCGTAGCATCTCGGTAGCCGAACGATGGTAGCCAGTTTTGAGAATTGTGCTTATGCTATTGTCGTCGCTATTTATTGTGGCATCAATCTTGCGATACGACAGAAATCCTGTAACGTCGAGGTTGTGTATGGTTTCCACAGTTGCTCCTATACCCTGCATATAGTTGCCTTCTTGGCGTGAGGCATGGGCATACAGTCCTCTCGACACTCTGCCTATAGAAGCCAACGAAGCCTGTTTGCCCATCGAAAAACTGTTGTTCATAACCAGTCCCATGCCAAAGCGAGCCTTATACCTGCCTATTGCCAACGTCTTCACCTTTCCAAGGTCTTTTATTAGCATATATGGCGACATATAGTCGTAGCCACATTTGTTTTTACCAGCAAAGAATGGTTCGCCAGCATCTTGCGACATCATGACTCCTGCCTTTATCCATTTGCCATACTTAAATTCATATTTTATCCAATGCTTGTAGTTATATCCTAAATAGCCCCATTTGTCGCCCTTGTGGTCATAGCATGGAATATGGCCTGTGGCAATAATCTGATGCTTACCATATTTAGCAATATTATATAGCGAAGGAAACTTCTTTTCTTCGTTTTTATCTCCAACAAATAAGCATTGAGCAAGCAGCTGGCGTGTTTCATAATCTATAGATCTTATCATAGCCAATTCTGCAAGCGATTTCATAGAACCATAATGATACATATATTCCATGATGTCCATAACCTGTTGGTTGGAAAGAAACGGAAGTCTCAGAAGATCTTCTCTGGTGGCAGAATTGATATCTATCTTATGTTCTATAAGGTCGCTAAGTTCTTCGTACTGCATCTCCAAGTTTTCCACTTCTTCTTCGTCAACATCCTCTATAGTCTGGAATGAGCTTTCCCAATCAATAATGTCTGTTTGTGCCTGCATGTGGAATACAGAGAGCATAGTGATAACAAATGTGATATATACAATTTGTAGATTAGTCTTCATAACAATTGCAAACTTAGCATAAAAGCGTGAAAATAGCAAGAGAAAAGCAAAAGATATTTTGCTAATTGTATGAAAAGATGTAATTTTGCGCCATGTTTGCATACATTTCTATACATATTCGCCTATTGGCTGTAGCTATAATGATGCTTATAGCCTCTACTGCTATGGCTCAAGTTGATGGGGCTGTAAGGGTAAATCCCGAAGATAGGGATGTAGACCTTGACGACCCTACCTTTGTTCCTATGGTGCGAGTTGGAAAGGTGTTGCAAGGTCGCGACTCTATACAATATGTAGAGCTAAATAATATTTATATATATCCAAAGCCTGTTTTCAAGAACGAAAAACAGCGTATGGCTTACAACCGTTTGGTATATAATATTAAAAAGGTGTTGCCTATAGCTAAGGAGGTTAACAAGATTATCGTGGAAACCTATGAATATCTTGAAACTCTGCCAAACAAGAAGGCTAAGGATGCGCACATGAAGCTTGTAGAAAAGAGCATCAAGAAAGAATATACTCCAAGAATGAAAAAGCTTACCTATTCGCAAGGTAAGCTTCTTATAAAATTAGTTTATCGTGAGTGTAATAGCAGCTCGTATAATCTCGTTCAGGCTTTCCTCGGACCAGTAAAGGCTGGTTTCTACCAAGCTTTTGCTTGGGCTTTTGGTGCAAGCCTAAAGAAAGATTATGACCCTAATGGCGTAGACCGCCTCACAGAGCGTGTGGTTCTGCAGGTTGAAGCCGGACAGCTATAGCTCTTTCCTGACTTCGTCATCGTGTTACCCAAAAATCTTCATCAAAGAGTTTGGCGATTTTCTGATGCCTTGCCATCAGCATTGTTTGGGTGTAAACCTCCTTGTTCAGAGGTAGCTCAATTT
>HF994042.1:0-1551 GCA_000436915.1 Prevotella sp. CAG:1092
CGGTCGAAGGTGTCTACCAAGCATTTGTTGCCAGTAAGGGTTTCGAATGTTGTTGGAGTGATAAAGTTGCAAGCATTCTTTGTCATTATCACATGCACCTCCGCCTGCTTCTTCACGAGCATCGATGCCAAATTTGCTATCTTGTATGCAGCGATGCTTCCCGTAACTCCAAGAACTATGGTCTTTCCTTTAAGCATAATGGGATTATTCTTATTCTTGATCGCACAACAAACCATGCTTCTCATAGTTTGCCTTGCGAGCTATATGATTGTTTTCGTCAACGAACAATACTGTTGGCTTATGCTGCGCAGCTTCCTCAGGAGTCATATTGGCGTAAGCCATGATAATCACCTTGTCGCCCACGCTCACACACTTGGCAGCAGCACCATTCAAGCAGATGATACCCGAACCTTCTTTGCCTGCGATAGTGTAAGTTTCAAATCTCGAACCATTGTCCACGTCCACTATCTGCACCTTCTCATATTCCATGATGCCAGCTTCGCGCAGCAAATTTGTGTCGATAGTCACGCTACCCACATAGTTCAAGTCAGCCTGAGTAACGATGGCACGATGTATCTTCGCCTTCAAAAGTGTTATTTCCATGTCTTTACAATATATGATTTGAGATTACAACTTTACGATGAAATTATCGATAAGGCGTGTCTTGCCAATATAAACGGCAATAGCCACGAGCACCTCGCCCTTCAACATCTCTATGCGCTGCACATTCTCGAAGTCTACAGCCTCTACATAGTCGATTCTTGCCAATGGCTCCGATTGCAGACTCTTAGTGATAATCTCAATCACTTTCTTAGCCTCACGCTCACCATTTTCGATAGCCTCACGACCCTTAGCCAGGCTCTTCGACAATATCAAAGCAGCCTTGCGCTCCTCGTCGCTCAAATATGTGTTACGGCTCGACTTAGCCAGACCGTCCTCTTCGCGAACTATCGGACAAGGTACGATCTCGATATTGAAATTCAAGTCGCGCACAAATCTCTTTATTGTTGCCAACTGCTGAGCATCCTTCTGTCCGAAGTAAGCTCTATTTGGCATAACGATGTTAAACAATTTGCCTACTACTGTGCATACGCCACGGAAGTGGATAGGGCGAACGGCACCACAAAGTAGTTCGGTAGTCTCTGTTGTATCAATAAACGAAGTGAAATGTCCAGGATACATCTCCGAAGGCTCAGGATTGAATATCAAGTCTCCCCCAGCCTCTTCCACAGCTTTCTTATCGCGCTCAAGGTCGCGTGGATAGCATTCCAAGTCTTCAGTAGGACCAAACTGTATAGGGTTTACAAATACCGAAACCACAGTACGGTCGTTTTGCTCTGCCGACTTTCTGATAAGGCTCTGATGTCCTTCATGCAAATATCCCATGGTCGGAACAAGACCTACTGTCAGTCCCTCTTTTCTCCATGCTGCAACAATCTCTCTAACTTCCTTTATGGTTTTAACAACTTTCATCTTCTTGGTTATTTTAAATAGGTATGTGTTTGTATGAGTTAATTAATAAAGCTTTTCCAGCACCTCGTCCTTCATCTT
>HF994042.1:1596-4855 GCA_000436915.1 Prevotella sp. CAG:1092
AAGTACGATTTTCGCACTCCTGCTTATATTCCTTAAATGCCGCGAGCATCACGTCGTGCACATTGGCATACTTCTTCACGAACTTAGGACAGAAGCCATTGCTGTAGCCAAGCATATCCTGACCCACCAACACCTGGCCGTCGCAATATTTTCCTGCGCCAATGCCTATGGTCAATGCATCAATGCTCTCTGTGATAATCTTTGCCAACGCCTCAGGCACACACTCCAGCGTAACGGCAAAAGCGCCAGCCTCTACCACCGCCTTAGCGTCGTCGATAATCTTCTGTGCGGCAGCCACCGACTTGCCCTGGACCTTATATCCGCCAAGGGTGTTAAACGATTGTGGGGTCAATCCCAAATGTGCCACCACAGGAATACCTGCCTGCACAATAGCCTTGATGCGGTCGGCATACTCAGCGCCACCCTCCATCTTCACAGCCTGGCAATTGGTCTCCTTCATTATCCTGCCGGCATTCATCACGGCGTCATAAACCGAAGCCTGATACGACATAAAAGGCATGTCAATAACTACGAATGTGTTTTTCGCGCCACGGCAAACGGCCTTGCCATGATGAATCATGTCGTCTACTGTAACGGCGAGCGTGTTGTCGTATCCTAAAACAACATTGCCCAAAGAGTCGCCTACCAATATCATATCTACGCCAGCCTCGTCAATGATGCCAGCCGTTTGGTAGTCGTAAGCAGTTAGCATACTCACGGGAAGTATGCCCTTGCGTTCAAGTAATTCAGAAACAGATTTCTTCATTCTTGAGAATAGTAAAATGTTTGTGAAATAACATGCGCCACGGATTTACGGTGCAGCGTAAGCAATTTCTTGTGAGAAATGATAAATAATAAATGATTTATCAAGTGTATCACTTGAAATTTCCAATTTCTTCGGCTCTAAGCCTCGCATGTTGGAAGAGTGATAACACTTGGGATGACAACCATGTGCCATACTAAGCGTTTTTAAAAGTATGCTCTTTTTACGGGTGCAAAGGTAATGCTTTTATTCATATTACACAAACAAACGCCGCCTTTACGCTACAAAAAAGTTACAATCTCTATATATAGCTTCCGAAACAGGTGAAAACCTCAGCTCACTTCAAGGAAAGACAGCCGTTAGTGGCACTCCACTTAAAGTCACCCATGGCGACTTCACCTTCGTTGGCACAAGCACCCAGAAGACACTCGTTTCCAACGACCAAACCACATACTATGGCTACAAGCTTGCTGACGGCACATTCGTAAAGGTAGGAACAACTAATGGTGCAAAGATTGGAGCATGGAAATGCTACTTCACCACCCCAACTGCCAAGGCTGCTAAAGCCAAGAAGAGCATTTTCGAGGGCGTAGCCACAGGCATCCAGACTGTCAAGACCCTAATCACCCACTCTTCTCATGACATCTACACCATAGATGGCAAGAAGGTTTCTGGCAGCAACCTGCCAAAGGGATTATATATTTATAATGGTAAAAAACTCATAATTAGATAAGACACATGAAACAGAAATATTTTAAGCCTGCGATAACAGTACATACCATTCAACTATCGTTAATGGCAGCTTCGGGCACAGACGTTTCATCTTCGAAGCCAACGACAACCGTTGACAACGGTGAAGAACTTGGAAGCAAACACTTCGAATTCTTCGATGAAGAATAAATAAAAGTCCACAACCCCTACACAAAAAGGCATGTTAGACCATCGCTCTAACATGCCTTTTTCATAGTCTCAATTCTCTCCTTACTCTTTTATTTTGTCTATTAACTCAATAGTCTAATTATTATATGATTTAATTATATATCATTCCTTTTATTGAAAAAACGTTTGAATTGCAAAGTTATTGCTTGGATGTATCATTTTTGTTCACGCCTTACATAAATAATTAAAAAGAATCATAGCTAATCTATGAATTAAATAATATTTGATTGTAATCATATTGACATTTGATAGTAAGTAAAAACATGTTTGCTTGAAAGCATAGATAAATTTGATAGAAAGCATAGATTTCCCGAAGCATAACTTCGTTAACACATAAAGTCAGTTAAGAAACTGACTGAAAGCAACTTACTAAATCAACACTCCTAATAATTATCAAATTTAGTAATAATATAGATTTCTCTTGATTTCATTAAGAAAATGTGCGACAAACATTGATAATGTTTGCAAGCATAGATAGCTTACTATAAAAACACATTATCAGGTAATTAAATATAAATACCATAAAATCTCTTTTGTGCCTTCATTAACCCTCAGCAGAAACTCAAAAAAATAAGGTGCATCATTCAACACAGGTTGGAATGATACACCTTATTATATTATAGTGTGTGAAGATCAAGAATATAAAGAATTACTTCTTTTTCTCATCCTTTTTGTCTGTAGCCTTACCCTTGTAAGCCTTGTTTAGTCCAGCAACGATTTCGTTGGTGATATCGTAAGCCTTGTCAGCATAGAGGAGGTTGTCGCCCTGCTTGCTGAAGATGATGCTATACTTCTTGTCTTTGTTGTAAGAAGCGAGATAATGCTGGATGCTATCACGAAGAGCCTTGTTGAACTGGTCGGTCTCGTTTTGGAATTCTGCGCTCAAACGCTGGTTCAATATCTGCAGGTCGTTGTTCTGCTTCTGCAAGCTTGCGTTTACGCCCTCAGCCTGCTCACGAGTGTAAGCATTCTGCTGCACCTTCTGCTGGAAGTTGGCAGCTGCAGCCTGCAAAGCCTGCTGCTTCTGAGCAAGAGTGTTCTGAATGTTCTGACCCTTCTTCTGGAGGATGAGACTATACTCTTTGCAGAATTTATACTGACTCATGATAGAGTCTACCTCTACGTAAGCAATCTTCATATCGCCAGCAGCGGCCTTAGCTGAAGCGTTAGCCTTCTGATCCATCTGAGGATTGCTCTTGTCGCATGATGTCATACCCATTGTGGCAACGAAAGCCAAAGCAACGGTACGTAAAATTGTTTTCTTGTTCATTATAATATTGGTTTATCAGTTTACAATTGGTTTAACTTCTGTGTGGTCTAATTCGTTAATATGCTCCTCCACGTTTGCGAGCCTCACGGTCTTGGTCCATAACGCAATGAATGCCTCTGTCTTTCATGGCTTTAGAGTCATGAATATGCTGTGAGGAGAACTTGCCGTTTTTCTTAAAAATCACTTTCACACACAATAAAGTGATGCAAATAGCAATTATTAACACGGTAATGAGAAGAGTTTCTATCATTTTTATTAACTTTGTGGCTGCAAAGGTAGTGCAAAAG
>HF994043.1 GCA_000436915.1 Prevotella sp. CAG:1092
AAGACAAAATATTGTAGTGAGAGAAAACAACAAATACAACATGTACAACAAATACAACCCAAGGCTATCGCAGATCAGTTTTTCCCATAATACTAAGAAAGAACTCTTCTCCAGAATAGCCATCAATTTCTTGGACAATCACATTGTCAACAATAATAGATTCGAGTTCCACCTGGATTCTTCCTGTAGAAATAGGACGCTTGTCTGCATCAAATACAAATTGCGAAAGACATTTGAAATTGAAAAGCACAAGATGCTGTTTTCCGCCATAGTTCAATGTCACAATCGCTATATATGATTTTTCCCATTTTGCTCGCTCCTTCAGCGTCTTCGTCTGAGCTTGCAAAAGAATAAGGTATCGAAATATCATAATCGGGCAATAGCTTGACAGCTTCTGCCAAATTAAGATCTTTGATGATAAAACTTATCCAGCTGATTGGAACATTCTGTAATGTGACAGTCTGGTTTTCGTACCCTCCAAAAGTGTAGTGGATGACAGGTTGACCATTTTCTGTGACTTCACCCTTCCATAAACTTTTATAATCCAACTTTTCTTGCGATGCATTATTACTACAGGAATGAATATATTGCTATATTGTCCTTTAAGCTCATTACTCAGCTCCTCAATTACACTCTGACGTTGGAAGTAAGAATCTACATAAACAGGATCCTTATGGTATCCACTTAAACTAATCATGGCTGAAACAGCTACAATGGCCATTGTTATCTTTTTCATTGCTTACTTTGATTTATGTATTCTTGTTCTTTAAATCCTTAATTCCGCAACACTATAATTTAACTT
>HF994044.1 GCA_000436915.1 Prevotella sp. CAG:1092
TTGGTTATCTATATCGGAAAATTTTGTATCTTTGCCAACATGAAACAAAGGTTGATAACGATATTGGGTCCTACGGCAAGCGGAAAGACTACGCTTGCTGCTCATCTTGCTGCCGTGATGGGTGGCGAGATTATTAGTGCCGACTCTCGCCAGGTGTATCGCAATATGGATATTGGAACAGGTAAAGATCTTGCCGATTATGTTGTTGATGGCAAACAGATACCTTATCATATTATAGATATTGCTGATGCTGGCACCAAATACAACCTATTCCGTTATCAGCAAGATTTCAATGATGCATACGAAGACATCACTAAGCGTGGTGTGCAACCAATATTATGTGGCGGAACAGGCTTGTATATCGAGGCTGTTCTTAAGGGTTATGCTTTGTCGCCTGTGCCACAAAATCCACAACTTAGAGAAAGTCTTGAAGGGAAGTCGCTCGCAGAACTTACAGAAATGCTAAAGTCGCTCAAGCAGCAGACTGGTAGCAATATGCACAACCATTCGGATGTAGATACTGCTCAGCGTGCCATAAGAGCCATAGAAATTGAAACCTATAACCTTGAAAATAATCTTGGACAACGCGAGATGCCTTCTGTAGATTCCTTAGTGATAGGTGTTGATATCGACAGAGAGTTGCGACGTCAGAAGATAACAAAACGTCTGCATCAGCGCCTTGACGAAGGTATGGTCGATGAGATTCGCTCTATACTTGATAGTGGAGTAGCTCCTGACGACCTTATATACTATGGTTTGGAATATAAATATGTGACAGAATATGTTATAGGTAAACTAACATTCGAAGAGATGTTCTCTAAACTCCAGATAGCTATTCATCAGTTTGCTAAGCGACAGATGACATGGTTTAGAGGTATGGAGCGTCGCGGGACAAAGATTCATTGGGTAGACGCAACACTACCTATGGACGAGAAGGTGAACCTAATTTTGAAACTCAATCAACAATACACACAAGTATGATGACAAATCAAGCAAATGGCAAATGGGGTATCGTTTATTGCCCTAAGGTGGGAGTGATGATGCCGTCAGCCAAAAGATGGGCTAAGATAGAACAATGCCTAAAGGAACAGCAAGTGGACTACGACTATGTGCAGAGCGAAAACACGGGTAGCGTAGAAAGATTGGTGAAGATGTATATCAATAATGGTTATAAGACTATCGTCATTATTGGTGGCGATTCTGCCTTAAATGATGCTGTAAACTGCTTGATGCAGACTGAGAAAGAAACTCGCGATCAGATAGCGTTGGGAGTTATTCCTAATGGTATGATGAACGATTTTGCTCACTTCTGGGAATATAAAGAAGATGATTATGCTAAGATTATCGGATGGATAAAAGAACGCAGAATCAGAAAGATTGACCTTGGATGCATTCGATATACTAACAAGCACGATGAGGCTTGTCATCGCTATTTCCTAAACTGTGTGAGTGTTGGTCTTATAGCTGCTATTATGAATCTTAGACGCAAGACGCACCACTTGTTTGGTTCTCGTACGCTGTCTTTTGTGTCTTCATTCCTATTGTTGTTGTTCCAACGTATGGACTACAAAATGTCTATTCGTTTGAATACAGACAAGATAAAACGTAAGGTTATGACCGTGTGCGTAGGTAACTGCCAAGGCTATGGTCAAACTCCTAATGCCGTGCCTTACAATGGGTTACTTGATGTCTCTGTAGTTTATCACCCAGAGATGACTCAGCTGTTTGAAGGTATCTATATGTTCGTTCGTGGTAAATTCCTCAACCATAAGAGTGTGCATCCTTATCGCACACAGGAAATTGTGTTTGAAAACACACAGAACGCAATGGTGGGCATCGATGGCAGACTTATGAATACTCCAAAGGGTATGTTTAGCATATCTGTAGAGCAAGAAGTGCTCAACTTTATCATTCCTGGTTGGAAAGGGTATTAAGTGAAGAGTGAAGAGTGAAGAGTGAAGAGTGAAGAATGAAGATTGAAGAATTTTAGTGAAGAGTTAAGAACGAAGAGTGAAGAATCAATTAGTTTATGTTATTTGAGTATAGCTATTTGATTCTTCACTCTTCACTCTTCGTTCTTCACTTATTTATCGTTATTTTTACAAATTGTTGGGAAATAGTTTGTATGGTTGAGTTTTTTTGTTTAACTTTGAGCCAAATAAAGCCTATGGCAGATAATCGTATGATTTAAGCCATGACCTTGAAACGATAAATCAATAATATTTATATAACTAACCTTAATAGAACTATGAGTTATCTTAGATTTGAAAAGGCTCTAATGACTAACTTGCAGGACTCGTTACCGAAGGAATTGTTACGTACAAATCGTTCGGGAGCCTATTCTTGTTCTACTATCGTAGATTGCAACACCAGAAAGTATCATGGTTTGCTCGTTGTTCCTGTTCCAGAAATCGACGATGATAATCATGTTTTGCTTTCATCTCTTGATGTTACAGTCGTACAGCATGGAGCAGAATTTAATCTTGGCTTGCATAAGTATCAGGGCAACAACTTTAGTCCTATGGGACATAAGTACATTCGCGAGTTCGATTGTGACAAAGTCCCTACAACCATCTATCGTGTCGGTGGTGTGTTGCTTAAGAAAGAGGTGGTCTTCCAGCATTACGAAGATCGTATTCTTATTCGCTACACCCTCGTTGATGCCCATTCGGCAACAACACTCCGTTTTCGTCCTTTCCTCGCTTTCAGAAGCGTAAGGCAATTCACTCATGAAAATACTGTAGCCTCTCGTGATTTCTATCCTGTAGACAATGGTATTAAAACTTGCATGTACGAAGGTTATCCAGATTTGTATATGCAGTTCAGCAAGAAGAACGAATTTGTATTCCATCCAGATTGGTATCGTGGCGTAGAATATCCTAAGGAGCAGGAGCGTGGTTATGCTTCTACTGAGGATCTTTATGTTCCAGGATATTTCGAGATGCCTATCAAGAAGGGTGAGAGTATCGTATTCTCTGCTGCTATTTCTTCCATCAAACCTTCAGCATTAAAAAAACTCTTTGATGAGGAAGTGGCAGAGCGTAGTCCTCGCGACAACTTCTTCCATTGCTTGGTAAATGCAGCACATCAATTCCATATCCGCACGAAGAACGATGACCGTTATCTCCTTGCAGGTTATCCTTGGTTCAAATGTCGTGCACGCGACACATTCATTTCGCTTCCTGGTCTTACACTCTCTATTGAGGAGCAAGATTATTTTGAACTCGTGATGAAGACTGCCGAGCGTGGCATCCGTGAGTTTATGGCTGGTAAGCCGCTTACAGGTTTGATGACAGAAATCGAACAGCCTGATGTATTGCTTTGGGCTATATGGGCTATTCAGCAATATGCCAAGGAGGCTTCGTTAGAGAAATGTAATGAGATGTATGGTAAACTTGTTGCCGACATCGTGAAGTTTATCGAAGCTAATAAGCATAACAATCTCGAACTCAGAGAAAACGGACTCCTATATTCTGAGGGCAAGAAGAAAGCCGTTACTTGGATGAACTCTACTGCTAATGGTCGTCCTGTTGTGCCTCGTACTGGTTATATCGTTGAGTTCAACGCTTTGTGGTATAATGCTTTGTGCTTTGCTGCTTCGTTGGCAGAACTTTCTGGCAACAATGCACAGGTAGACTATCTTAATAAGTTGGCTGAGAAGGTGAAGACTTCTTTCGTAGAGGTGTTCCTTAATGAGCATGGATATTTGTTCGACTATGTAGACGACAAGGATCCACGTGATTGGAGTGTTCGTCCTAATATGATTTTTGCAGCAGCCTTCGATTATTCTCCTTTGGATCAGGCTCAGAAGAAAGGTGTCGTTGACATCTGTACTCGTGAGTTGCTGACTCCTAAGGGCTTGCGTTCTCTCTCTCCAAAGAGTGGTGGCTACAATCCTATGTATGTAGGTCCACAGGCTCAGCGCGACTATGCTTATCATCAGGGAACTGCTTGGCCTTGGCTTGGTGGATTCTATATGGAAGCATCGCTGAAGCTCTATAAGCGCACACGCTTGAGCTTTATCGAACGTCAGATGGTGGGTTATGAAGATGAGATGTCTTATCATTGCCTCGGCACTATTCCTGAGCTCTTCGATGGCAACCCTCCATTCCATGGACGTGGTGGCATTTCATTTGCAATGAATGTTGGCGAGGTGTTGAGAACACTCGAATTATTGGAGAAATACAAATATTAATAATAGGGAGGACGACAAATGAAAGTTTTAATGTTTGGATGGGAGTATCCTCCTCATGTATATGGCGGTCTTGCTACTGCCAACTTCGGTATTGCCGAAGGTTTGCATGCACAACCCGATATGGACATCACACTTTGCTTACCTAAGCCTTGGGGCGATGAGGATAGAACTTTTGCCAAGATTATTGGCATGAACTGTGTGCCTATCGCTTATCGTGATGTCAACTACGACTATGTTAAGGATCGCATTTCGCATATCATGGAACCAGAACTATATTATAAGTTCCGCGACCATATCTATGCCGACTTTAATTATATGAATGTCAACGACCTTGGATGTATGGAGTTTGCTGGTGGTTATCCTTCAAATCTTCATGAAGAGATTAACAACTACTCTATCATCGCAGGTGTTGTTGCACGTAGCATGGACTTCGATATTATCCATGCTCACGACTGGCTAACTTTCCCTGCAGGTATTCATGCTAAGCAGGTTAGTGGTAAGCCTCTCTGCATCCATGTTCATGCTACTGACTTCGACCGTAGTCGTGGTAAGGTAAACCCTACCGTTTACAGCATAGAGAAGAATGGTATGGACAATGCAGACTGTATCATGTGTGTGTCTGAGCTCACTCGCCAGACTGTTATCAACCAGTATCATCAGGATCCTCGCAAGTGCTTCACAGTTCATAATGCTGTTTATCCACTTCGTCAGGAGCTTCAGGACATTCCTCGTCCTGACCATACAGGCAAAGAAAAGGTCGTTACCTTCCTTGGTCGTATAACTATGCAAAAGGGACCGGAATACTTCGTTGAGGCTGCCAATATGGTATTGCATCGCACACGCAACGTGCGTTTCTGTATGGCTGGTTCGGGCGATATGATGGATCAGATGATTTATCTTGCTGCCGAGCGTGGTATTGCTGACAGATTCCACTTCCCAGGCTTTATGCGTGGAAAGCAGGTATATGAATGCTTGAAGAATTCCGACGTTTACGTGATGCCTTCTGTGAGCGAACCTTTCGGTATCTCACCTCTTGAGGCTATGCAATGTGGTACTCCTACTATCATCTCTAAGCAGAGTGGTTGTGCGGAAATCCTCACTAACTGTATGAAGGTAGACTATTGGGATATTCATGCCCTCGCTGATGCCATCTATTCTATCTGCCACAACGAGAGTCTCTTCACTTATCTTAAGGAAGAAGGCAAGCGTGAGGTAGACCAGATAACATGGGAGAAAGTTGGCGCATGGATTAAGGAACTCTACATGCGTACACTTGGCTGGAAATAATACTTAAAATTTAAAGACTACAGACATGAAAACAATATGTTTATATTTTGAGATACATCAGATAATTCATCTCAAACGCTACCGCTTCTTTGATATCGGTACCGACCATTATTATTATGATGACTACGAGAATGAACGTAGCATCGCCGACATAGCAGAGCGCTCTTATATGCCTGCTCTCAACACCTTGCTCGATATGATCAAGGAGAATGGTGACTATTTCAAGGTTGCTTTCTCTATCTCAGGTGTTGGTATGGAACAGCTTGAGCTACATGCTCCTCAGGTTATTGAAAAACTCCAAGAACTTAATGCTACAGGTTGTGTAGAATTCCTCGCAGAACCTTATTCTCACGGACTTTCTTCATTGAAGAATGAGGAATCGTTTGTTGCTGATGTAAAGAAGCAATGTGTGAAGATGAAGGAATACTTTGGCAAGTCGCCAAAGGTTTTGCGCAACTCTTCACTTGTCTATAGCGACGATATTGGTATGCAGGCTGCACAGATGGGCTTCGTAGGTATGCTTACCGAAGGCGCTAAGCATGTGTTGGGATGGAAGTCTCCTCACTATGTATACAATTGTGCGTTGGCTCCACAGCTCAAGTTGTTGCTTCGCGATGTAAACCTCAGCGATGATATCTCATTGCGCTTCAATAATACTGAGTGGCCTGGCTATCCTTTATTTGCCGACAACTATATCAATAATATAGTAGCTCTACCAGCAGAGGAGCAGAATATCAATATCTTCATGGAGCTTTCAGCTATTGGTATTGCTCAGCCATTGTCAAGCAACATTCTCGACTTCCTTCGTGCGTTGCCAGCATGTGCTAAGAACCAGGGCATTGGCTTTGCTACTCCTAGCGAGATCTTTGCTAACACCAATAGTGTAGGCACTCTCGATGTTCCTGACACATTGTCATGGGTAGACGAAGAGCGCGATGTCAGTTGCTGGCTTGGTAATGCTTTTCAGCGTGAGGCTTTCGAAAAGCTATATAGTGTAGCTGATCGTGTGCGCATTGCTAACGACCCACGTATCAATCAGGATTGGGACTATCTGCAGGCAAGCAACAACTTCCGCTTTATGACCACCAAGCCTTCTAACGTAGGTCTTGATCGTGGTATCTATAGCAGTCCATTCGATGCTTTCACCAACTATATGAACATCCTTGGCGACTTTATCACACGTGTAAACAACCTCTATCCTGAGGAAATTGACAACGAGCAGCTTGAATCATTGCTCACCACTATCAAGAACCAAGGCGATGAGATTGAGATGAAGGGTAAGGAGATTACTCGTCTTCAGGCTAAGATAGAAAAGCTTGAGACAGAAGAGGCTAAGCTTCGTGCTAAATATGGTGAGACTCCAAAGGTTGCTGCAAAGAAGCCTGCTGCAAAGAAAACCGCTGCTGCAAAGAAAACCGCTGCTAAGAAGGAAACTGCAGCAAAGAAGAATACTGCAGAATAATTTAACGATGTTAAATCAAATTCCATAATCATTTAAGAGGGTGCTTAAAGATGAGTTTTCTTTAGGCGCCCTTTAATGATTTTAAATTAATACTCCACGCCATAATAATTTGATGAATTACAAACGAGTCATATACATATTATTAATAGGAACGATTACGCTTTTAGCTTCTTGTTCTGATAATCGCCATGATGATAATTCGTGGTTTAAACCTATCGACGATTTTGTGGCAGAACATCAGCAACTTATGCAGAGTCATCCTGATTCGATGGCGATGCTCATCAGAAGATTGCAATGTAACGAACGTCCAGAACTATCAGATCAATGGAAGCGACTTATCATAGCGAAATGCTATTTTTTAAAAGGTGCCGATGCAGAATGTCAGAATCTTATCGATTCTGTAAATGACTTTTGCCGTCAGCATCCTAACTCACAATACTCATACAAGATACAATCCTATGCCGACAACCTTCAGGGTGTGTTGCTTCAGGCTATAGGACAGCGCGATTCTGCTTTGACTTATTATATCAAGGCATATAATGCAATTATGAATCTCTCCAATCATGATGAGGCTATCGATATATGTATCAATGCTGCCGATGCTTCACGCCAGTTGGGTAAGCTTGCTAATGCTTCATCATGGTATCGTAGAGCTAACTTCCTTGCAGACTCTCTGCATATTGATGTAGCACAAAACTGTATATTAGCAGGTTTAGGACAGGTATATAACGACCTGCAAAACTATCAGTTTGCTCATTACTATTTCCGTAAGGCTGAGCAACAGTATCCTCCTAAAACTCCTAAGGATATTCATTTCTTTTATAACAGCTGGGGTAATGTATATAGTAGCCAAGGCAAATCGGCTGAAGCTCTTAAATGTTTCTTGAAATGCCAAAAGGCTACTAATGCTATGGAGTCTCCATTTATGTCGTCTGTGGTTAATTCCAACCTTGGACAGACTTATATGGAACTTAACGAACTCGACTCTGCTCAAAAATATCTGTCATTGGCTTCAGCTTTTTTCCTCGCTAAGCCTGATATGAACAGCGATGTCCAATTCTTTGTAGATGGATTGAATGCTTCTTTGGCATTAAAGCAGGATAATCTTGCTAAAGCTACTAAGATATTGAGTAAGCCTTATGTGCTCGACCATATGCCACCAAACTATATATATCTGCATCATAAGGGATTAGCCGATCTCTATGAGCGCAAGGGTGATTATGCAAAGGCTTTGGAATATCAGAAGTTGACAAATCAGTATGACGACTCTCTGCGTAATGCTATGATGATATCTAATGTTAGCGAAAACGAACTTCGCTTCAAGCAAGATACTGCCATTGTACGTAGAGATATGACGCTAAAGGCTACACAGTCGCAGGCTGAGTTTACCAGAGTTATCATGCTGTTGGTAATAACTTTGCTTATCGTTGGAGTTATCGCATTGGTAATATTCTATAGATATAAGTCTCTGTGCCATGAGCACCAACATCATCAGGAGATGAACAGAATGGTGGCACTGAAAATGGAGAATGTGCGAAACCGATTCTCCCCACATTTCGTATTTAATGTGCTCAATGTCTTTATCTCGAATATTCCGAAGAATGTCAATGTTAGACCTCTGCGATTGTTGATTCAGGTGCTACGTACCAACTTGCTTACATGCGATAAGATAGCTGCAAGTCTTGATGAGGAGTTGCAGATGGTTGTCAACTATGCCAGCCTCCGCCATGAGACTAATCCTTTTCTTCCTTTGCCTGTCTACGATATAGCCAAGGATGTTGACCTATCTTCGATGATACCATCTATGATAATCCAAATTCCGGTAGAGAATGCCTTGAAGCATGCTTTTGTTGGTATGGAAGAAACATCATTAAAGCCATCACTAACAGTTAAGATATGGATAGAAGATGATATGCTTCGCATTGATGTCATTGACAATGGCTGTGGTGGAGTAGGGGCGGCAAATAGCAGAAAGAAGGTAAACTCAGCTGTTAGCACAGGTACAGGTCTAAGAATCCTTAATAGCACCATTGAGATGCTAAATGCAGCAAACAAGCGAAAGATATATTTCATCATGCATAGCAATAATAATGATACAGATGCAGAAGATGACGCTAACAGAGGTACTATTGTGAGCATTGGTGTGCCATGTGAATATAATTTCGATGTATTCCAATGATGCATATATAAGTAATAAGGCAATATATAAAAAGGTGAAACGTTATTGATAATATGATAGATAATACAAACAAAATAAAGGTTGTGATTGTTGATGATGAGCCACAGAGCATTCTTCGTCTGCAAACCGACTTAATGGAGCTTGGCGACTTTGATGTTATTGCCACGTCTTCATCATCAATGTCTGCCAAGACCTTGGTGATGGGAATGTTGCCCGATGTCTTGTTTCTTGATGTAGAGATGCCTGGACAAACAGGATTTGAAGTTTTGCAGTCTATACGCGAAGAGATGCCTACAGGCATGATAACCGTATTTTATAGTGCTTTCGACAAATATACTATCGATGCCTTACGAGCTTCGGCTTTCGATTTCTTGTTGAAACCATATCAGCGAGAGGAGTTTGAACTTGTGATAGATCGTATTCGCAATAAAATGAATAATATTGATGCCAACGATGCAGCTGATAATCAAGATAATGGTCAAACATCTCCTTTGGATGATATGTTAGGCTTGGAAGGTCTAACAGGCTTAGCTTCTAAGCGTGCTGCTATACAAACAGTCTCAGGCTTGCTGATGGTGAAACCTGATGAGGTGTTTAGTTGCATCTACGATGAAGACACTCGTATATGGAACTTAAAAATGACCAATGGTACTGTGCATAAGCTTAAGAAGCAGACCACTTCCAAGACTCTTCTTTCAATTTCGCCATCTATGGCTCAAGTGCGCCAAGATTGCATCATCAATCTCGACTATCTTATAAGTATCGAGAATACTTCATTACGTTGCGTCTTCGTTCCACCTTTCGATAAAGAAGACATTGTGGTATCTCGTCGTTGTTATAAGGCTGTTAAGGAGCAATTGGAGATATTGTAAACTCATAAAAGATATTTATGCAAACGTCTATATATAAAAATAACCAGTGGAGCAATCACTTGCGCCACTGGTTTTTGCGTTATGAGTATTAGTTCAAAATTACATATCTTACTACTTATTAAAAGGATTCGTTCTTATTTTCTTCACACTCTTTAACCATTGCTTTATACACTATTTTAATTAATTTCAGTATCAGTAGAGTTGTATATTGTCAACTACAGTAGTCTTTTCTTCCTACTTGTAGTATTCTTCTTCTGTTGCAAAGATAGGTAAAAAAACAATGTACAACAAGAGGCTTTTTCGATAATAGCCTCTTGTTGTACATTGTTGGTGTTTATGCGGTCGATATTTGGTGTTAAGTGGTATCATTTTTATTTCTTAGCCTTTGTATACCACCTGTTCCTTTATTTCTTCACAAATTTCTTCTTGTTAATAATGTATATTCCTTTCTTCAGCTTCTTAAAGTCGTTGTCTGAAGCATTTGCTTTCACCATAGTTCCATTCATAGAATAAAGGTTACTGCTGTTAGTATCATTATTGCTTATATTGTTGATACCTGATGGCTTCAAACCAGTTGCGTTGCATTGATCGTCTACGGTAGAAGCATACTTCTTTATCCATAGAGTATTGCTACTTGCCTTAATCTTTGAATTGTTCTTGAATACCAAGTTGTCTACGAAACGAATATCTATACCCTTCTTTGCAGAAATCTGCACATTGTCAAGAGTGATATTCTTGATATGGCTCTCTGGTCTACCAATGAGGAAGATAGCATTACCTTCGCATACATCTGTGGTCTTCACATTCTGAAGATAAATGTTGTTGTATGTAGGAGTAGAAGAGTCTACGGCTCTTTGATTAGCCTCGTCTACCGCTGGATCGCTATTATAGTTCTTATCGTAGAATAGGTCTATAGAGAATGGATTCTTCACTTTTGTCATGGTGAAGTTGGTGAAGCGGAAGTCTTCCTCGCCACCACCACGGAGAGAGGTAATATTGCCTGATTTATCTTTGTTCACTCCGGTCTTCAAGCGGATGCCTGCTGTGGTTCCATTCATAGTGATATTGTCAAACCATACATGCTTTACATTGCTTGTAAAGCTACCGATAGAAGCACCATGACCTGTACCGAAGTAGCAATCCCATACATGTATATATTGTCCGTCAGCATCTACAACCACGTTGTCGTCACCATTGCTAATATTGCAGTTGTATATGTTTACGTATGGGCCCCAGATAGCGACACCGTCAGTATTGTGTGACGCCTTGCCTTTTCCTGCTTCTGATGCAGGCTCGCTAATCTTAACATCATGGATAGTAGCATGACTTGCCTTGCCACTGTTACTGATTGTGATGTTCACACCTGGAGTATTCAGTAATTTGAAGTTGCGAAGCAAGAAGCGAGATCCTTGTTCAAGGCGAATCATTGAACCAGGATTGAAAGTCTCTTTCTGCTCTCTTGCCAGCCACCAGCGGGCTCCCTGACCATCGATAACAGATGTCTCACCTTCACCTTCGATAATGATATCGCTTTGCTTTCTATTTTTGCAACCTATGAAGATTGTTTTGTTGTTAGGAGCTTTGCCATATTCTACAAGTTGCAAAGTTGCGCCAGCACATAGGTGGACTACAGTCTTCGACTTGATGCTAAGAATCTCTGTCTTGCTTGTCATCTCTGCTGTTGTGCCGAAACGCCATGTTCCTGCAGGTACCACTACCATACCTCCAGTTGCAGGTACTGCATCGAGCGCCTTTTGTATAGCTTTGGTATTATCGTCAGCCGAAGTTGTTGCTCCATAGTCGACAATGTTGAATGTATTTTTCTCTGTAATCTCAGGTAATTGAGGTAGGTCTACCTTCTTCCATCCCTCTGGAGTGTTCTGTGCCTTTTGTTCTTCTGAAATGCCCTTGAAAGTCTGTGCCTGAATAAAGTTTGGCATAGCCAATAGAACGATTAATACAAACGATTTGATAGTTGTTTTATTCATGTTTTAAGAGTTATTTGTTTATTTTTGATTTAGAGTTTGTAAAGATACAACTTTTGTTTTAAATAGCATAGTTTTCTCTAACTATTTTCTATAATTTGTTTCTGTTGCTATAACGATGCATGTATAAAATACATAAAATTCTTTGGAATCTATCCAAACATTGGTAAGAGTAAAAAGGTAAAAGGGTAAAAAGGTAAAAAGGTAAAAGGGTAAAAAGGTAAAAGGGTAAAACGGTAAAAGGGTAAAGAAGCATAGTCGCTTTTTTACCCTTTTACCGTTTTACTTTTTTACCTTTTTTAGTTTTCTCTCCAATAAGCTTGAGGATAATAAAAAAGCTGCAACCAAATAAATATGGCTGCAGCTTTTGTTATTATATATATGTTTTTAGGTGATTACCATCTTGGGTCACCAACACCGAGCTTCTTAACACTCTCGTTACCGATAGTGAAGTCGCCCTTAGCGGCATTCTTATACTCAGGGTTAGCTTCCTTGCCTGCCTCGTCAGCAAACATGTTGGTCTTACCCTCTACGTCTGCTACATTGAGCTTAGCGCAGTTGAAGTATACGTTGTTCTGGAATGTTGGAACGCCAGTCTTTGACTGGTTAGACCATACAGCACCAGTATTTGAAACGATGTTGTTTGTCCAGTTGATTGCGTTGCCTACATAGCGAACATAGAGCAAGCGCTTAGCTTTGTTAGAAGCACCATCGATAGTACACTTGTTTACTGTGATAACAGGAGCGCCACCGAGTGCAGATGCATCGTCCATACGGATAAAGTCGCGGCTTGCTGCACTATTATAGATTGTAGACTCAAGGAGGTTAAGGTTGTCTATGCGACCCTGACGACAGTCGAACATATCGCCACCATCGCACTCAATGTCGTGAATCAAACAATTCTTGAAAGTAAGCTCGTTAATAGTACAAGCTACGTTAACATAGAATACACCCTTACCAAAGTTCTTGATTTCAGAGTTCTTGATGATAACCTTTCCGTATGTAGCATCAGCTGTCTTGAAGTTGAAAGCCTGGTCGGTAGAAACATTTGCAGAACCATCGAGAACTACGTTGTCTATAGAAACAGAGGCACCATCGTTAATCTCGAAGCGACCCTGAATAACAGGAGCTGCAGTAGGGTAGATACCCTTGATTTCTATGCTCTTAGAGATTGCCACAGCGCTTGTACCTGTTTCATCCTCAGACATAATCTTGAATGTATCAGGCATCAAAGCGAATACAGAACCTGCCTCAGCATTCTTAATCAATGAAGCGAAGTCGTCGCCAGGACGAACAACGATAGCACCATTAAGGTCGGCAATAGTCTTGAATGTCTTTGTACCACGCTTCTTGCTACCATTGTAGAGGTATACGTCATATTTTGTGTCTGGCTGCAAACCATCTACAATAGCCTTACCAGCTGCAATCTCTGTCTCAGTAAGTTGCTTTGTTGTTATGGTGTCGCCTGTCTCAGAAGCTACAGCATAGATAGTTGTAACTTCTTCGCCTGCAGGCCAGTTCATTACAACGCTGCGGTCAGCAATGTCAGAGTTAGAAACTGACTTAAAGATCTGCTGTGCGTTGGTGCGGAATGAAACTTCGCTCCACTTAGAGTTGCGAGTAGCATCGTTATCATCAACAGCCATAACACGTGCAGAATATTGGGTATCGTACATCAAACCGCTTACTGCGTAAGGGATGTCGTCCTTAGAGATGTTCTTGAATACAAATGTTGGTTCACCACTAAAGTCAAGGTCGCTATCTGCGAAGATTTGTAGCTCGTAGCTTGTTGCACCGCTAACAGCAGTCCACTGAAACGAAGCACTCTCCTTAGTGATATCTTTAGTTTCAAAGTTAACAGGCGAGAAGTTGCGGCCTACGATAAGGCTTGTAATCTCGTCCATCGGATCGCTACATGCAGTCATCGACAATAAACCGAGACCAAGAATGCAAGCGTTTATGATTGATTTTTTCATATTGTTCAGTTTATGAATTGTATTTTGTAAAGATTATCTGTTGGCAGATACAGCAGATTGCTATATCTGCCAACTAATAATATTCTTAATCAGAGAGCTGACCGTAGTTGCCATCATTGTTGAGCAAACCATTGCTCTTCTCAATGAATGTCTGCCAGATAGGCCACAAGCAGTTCAAACTTGGTGTTCCTACATACAAACCATTGATGTAATCTTCGGTCAAGAGGTTGGCATTTGTCTTAGAGTCAATGAACCACTGCTTTGAATTGTAACCCTCAAGAGCAGCACCCTCTTCATCAGTATCACCATGGTTCAATCCATATACTACGATATTTTCGCCTTCGTTCTTGAAGTAAAGCTTAAGAGGAAGGTCTGCATAGCTACCTGCGCGGTTAGAAAGATCTGTAAGCTTCTGCTTAGCCTCTGCCATCTTCTCATCAATGATTCCCCAACGTACGAGGTCTGCCTTACGAAGCATTTCGCCAGCAAACTCAAATGCACGCTGCTCTACGATACCATTGAAGAAAGCTTCCTGATTAGCTGTATACTTAGCCTTCAAAGCTTCAACCTTGGCTGCAGGAAGAGCACGGTCGAGAACAGGCTTCATATAGTTCCAAGCTGTCTGCTGGTCGTTGTCCAAAGCGTTGATAGCCTCTGCTGCCATGAGGTAAACATCTGCCAAACGCATGTACTGCCAGTTTACACCATCATCATTCTTACCAAGGCTAAGAGCACGCTCTGACTTCATCCACTCGTAGCGAAGCTTACCGAAGCACCATTTGTTGATACCACGAAGTTGCTGATATGACTTGCCATCAACAAGCTCCTTGCTCCACTCATAAGGAATACAAGTAATATCGCGACGGATATCATCCTTGTCATAGTCATAATATAGATATGGAAGAGGACCATTAGCACCACCCTGATTCTGTGATGTGTACTGATCTGCTGCCTGATGCTTGATACCGAAAGTATAAACTACACGACCACGACCAGGAGCAAATGGGATTTCCCACAACGACTCACCACCTGCAGCTACATTGTCCTGGCAAAGCTTCTTGAAGTTCTCTTCAAAGCTGCCAAGAGTGTTGCAATGCTTGTTGATGATGTCGGTACACTCCTGCTTAGCAATAGCATACATCTTGTCAGATGCCAACTCTGGATCCTTGCTCTTGCGATAGCCATCGCCACGAAGACCATAGCCACCAGCATAGAGAGCGATACGAGCACGAAGACCCTTAACGAAGCTCTTGCTTACACGCTCTGTGCTCTTTGTGATAACATTCTCGTTTGGCCAATAGCAGTAGTCTTCTGCTTCCTTAAGGTCTGCGAGCAATACTTTATATATAGAGTCACGGTTGCAACGTGGCATATATACATTGTCTGCATTGTTTGGCTGCAAACGTGCAGGAACATCACCCCAAGCCTTGATAAGGTCGTTGTAGATGAGAGCACGCAATGTCAAAGCCTCACCAAGAAGCTGAGCCATATCGCGGTTGTGCTCGATATTGCCATACTTACGGATGCCCTGGATAGCAAGGTTTGCACGCTCGATACCCTCGTAGAACATTGCATAGGCATTATTATCGGTATTCATCTGACCGTTGGTAGCCAGTGTGTTGTATGCCCAAAGGCTATTTTTATCGTCGTACGACATAGCCTTTGAATATGAAGGCTGTGTTCCACTACCAGTTTCAAGGTCGCTGTTAAGACCATAGTAAGGTAGGAAACGTCCACGGTAAGAGTTTGTCTGACAGAATGATACGTGTATAGACATAATCTCTGACTCAGCCAACGAATACTGTGAGAACACAGAACTCTCATCGAGAGTAGACTGTGTAGGGGCGTCCATATCGCATGATGTTACTACACCTGCAAGAGCTATGGACATTATTGAAAGCTTAAATATATTTTTCATTGTTTGGTCTTGTAATGGAAGGTTTAGAAATTCAAGTTCAAACCAAATACATACTGGCGGCTGCGTGGGTAACCTGAGTAGTCACAACCAGGTGTGAGGCTTTCCTGACCAGACTTCTTGATACAGTCAGACTCTGGATCGAAACCATCGTAGCCAGTAATGGTGAACACGTTATACATTGTGCAGTAGAAGCGGAGGCTGTTTATGCCCAACTTCTTAACGAAGCTCTTAGGCAATGTGTAGCCAAGAGACAAGGTATTCAAACGGAGGAATGAAGCATCCTCGATAGCCCAGTCTGTAAGAATCATCTGCTTTGTATAAGGTGACCATAGAGTAGTATTCTTGTTCATAGCCTCGAGCTTCACAGGGTCGTTGCAGAGTGTACCATCCTCGTTGAGGTTAGTCCAACGCTTGCCATCACCCATGATGTCGAGCATGTTACGATACTGATACTTACCGGTCATTGTACCTTCAATCTTGTTGGCATTGTAGATATCGTTGCCTACGCTGAAGTTGAAGTTTGCGCTGAGGTCGAAGCCATAAGCACGTGCGTTGATAGAGAAACCACCTGTGAAGTCTGGGTTTACATTACCAATGATGCACTTGTCTTCGTCGCCGATAGTACCATTAGCTGTACCATCTTCGCCTGGCATATCCTGAATCTTCATAGAACCTGGACGGATTGTACCAACTACTGCCGTAGCATCAGCTATACCATCCTTGAGCTCCCAAAGACCTGTCTTCTCGTTGTAGCCCTTGAAGTCGCTAACCTCATAGCGGCCTGCGCTACGATAACCGCGAATCTGACCTACCTGACCGCCTACTGCGATTACGTACTCATTACCGATTTCTGAAGAAGCCCAACGTGTTTCAGCACCAAACTCCTGCATACCACCGAGCGACTTAATCTTACCCTTGTTGAAACCAATGTTACCAGAGAAGTCAATGCCCCAATCTTTCTTGTTTACGGCATGCCATGTCAATGTAGCCTCAAGACCCTTGTTCTCTGTCTCACCCATGTTACGATACTGAGAGGTATAACCTGTACCGCTTACAGGGAACTTGATGAGAAGGTCCTTAGTGGTGTTGATATATCCTTCAACCGAACCGCTCAACTTACCATCAAATACGGTGAAGTCAAGACCAAGGTTGCGTGTGATAGTAGTTTCCCACTTCAAGTTAGGGTTAGCCATTGTTGAAGATGGTGCCCACATTGTGTTGAAACCATTAACCCAAAGAGTAGGGTCGCCAGTTACAGCCTGATACTCCTGTGTGAGCTGACCCACAGGGATGTTGTTGTTACCTGCAGTACCGAAAGATACACGGAGCTTCAAGTCGTCGAGCCACTTCTTGGTGCCCTTCATGAAAGGCTCAGAAGAAATACGCCATGCTGCAGCTGCTGATGGGAAGTAACCCCAACGGTTGTCCTTAGAGAACTTAGAAGAAGCATCGGCACGGAATGTGAAGCTCAACAAATACTTATCCTCGTAGTTGTAGTTAGCACGAGTGAAGAAAGACAAAAGCTTGTCGTCTGCTGAGTAGATATCGTTAACCTTTACTGGATGACCCTGACCTGTAAGCTTCCAAGCTGTGTTTGCATCGAAGTCTGAAGGGAAACCGTGAATCTCATCTGAGTGAGTACGCTTCTTGGTAATGATATACTCATGACCAACCATCATATTGAGGCTGTGCTTCTTGCTCTTCAAGAGCTTCTTGAAGTCGTAGCTAACAGTATTGGTGTTACGGAACTTGTGGCGGTTGGTATCCTCAAGAGTGATACCAGGCATGCCAGGGTAGTCTGAGAAGCTGTTACGTGCCTGATAAGTAGTCTTACCATAGTAACGCTGATCATACTGATTGTAGTCGTCGTAGCCAAATTCTACCTTAGCCTTCAAATTCTTGATGATTTCCCAACCGAAAGCACCTGCAAAGTTCAACTGCTTGCGCTCCTTTACACGGTCGTTGTCATACTGAGAAACAACAGGGTTGTAGAGGTTACCAAGTTCATCATCATCGCTACCTGCGCTCTCGTCAAGGTTAGAGAGAGGCATAGGATAATAATAAAGAGCATACTTCAAACGACGGTCGGTATCCATAGAACCTGTAGCATCGTTAGCACCACCACCACGGATATCGGTGTCGCTATAGCGAACCTGGAAGTCGAGGGTAGTGTTCTTGGTAGGCTTAGTGTTCAATTTCAAGCTGAAGTTGTCGCGCTTGAAGTTAGAACCAATCTGGATAGCCTTGTCGTTCATGTGGGCATAGCTGAATGCATACTTAATGGTCTCAGAACCGCCATTGATGTTCAAGTTCTGATTGAAGGTGTGACCTGTGCGACCATAAACGATGTCCTGCCAATCGTTAGCAGCTACATCTTTATACATGTCCATGTCCTGGAAGTTACCAAAGTAATCGGTGTAAGAAGTAATGTCCTTCTGATTCTTGAGCAAAGCAAGCTCATACTGCCACTTAGCATAATCATAAGGAGTGAGCAAATCCATAGTCTTAGCAATCTTCTTTACGCTATAGTAAGCGTTGTAGCTAACGTTTACCTTACCGCTCTTACCACTCTTTGTGGTAACGAGGATAACACCATTAGCACCACGGCTACCGTAGATAGCTGTAGAAGAAGCATCCTTCAAGACTGTGATGTCCTCGATGTCGGTAGCAGGGATGTCACCAATACCATCTACAGGGAAACCATCTACAATATAAAGAGGATCGTTGCTCTGGGTGATAGAACCACCACCGCGAACGCGAATCTTTACTTCTGCATCAGGTGAACCCTCGGATGTTGTGACCTGCACACCAGCCATCTTACCTGTCAAAGCTTCAGAGGCTGAAGCTACAGGAACCTCTGCCAAAGCCTTGCTGCTTACTGTGGCAACAGAACCTGTAAGGTCCTTTTTCTTGACAGAACCATAACCGATAACGACAACGTCGTTGAGGCTTGTGGCTTCGTCTTCGAGCTTAACTGCTACTTGACTCTTGCCTTTAACTTCTACAACCTGAGTCTTCATACCTACATATGATATACTCAGCTTGTGGCTCTTGCCTTTCAGCTTAATTGTGAAATTACCGTCAATATCGGTTACAGTGCCGTTATTTGATGCGCCCTGTTCTATAACAGTAGCACCAATTACGGGTTCACCGGTATTGTCTTTAACCGAACCATTGATGGTTTGCGCCGAGATAGTCCCTGTCAAGAAAAGACAGAAGAAGGACAATAGCGCCATTCGAATGTTATTCAAATAACCAGACATACGTGAAATTAATTAGATTAGTACAATTAGTTTACAGCGCAAAATTAATAAAAAGATATTAAATTGCTCTAAAAATATTAGCATTATTTTATGAAAAATTATCAAACCTTTGAATATCAGTTTGTTAAGACTGTACTTATTGATAATTATTTGCATATACTAAGTCGCAATTTAGATAGTGTTTCTATCTAATATTCGTCCATTTCTCCTCCTTTATATACTTTATTATATATAAGCCTTCTTATTTCAATTAATAAATCATATTTTTAGCTCTATCACTTCGTAAAACGAAATATAGATTGTCTGTTTTTAAGAACTACTCTTGTCAACTATCATCACTACTTATCTTTTTTGTTTTTTATATTTAGTTATGCAGAGCCTTAAAAAATAGTCGTTTGATAATTTTTCATGTTTTTATGATGATAATTATTCATGTTGTTGGCAATCAATAAGTATCTTTGCAAAAGATAAAAGCAAAAAGCATTGCATTCAAATGTGTTTGATGTTTTGCGTTCTTTTGTATTATCAAGAATCAGAAAATAAATCTACTTTAAAATATAAACTTAATACAAATTATTATTATGAAGAAAATTTTTACTCTTATCGCAGCTGTAGCTTTTGTAGCTACTGCTTCAGCTCAGGTTATTTCATTCGATACAAAGTATGATAAAGGTTCTATTCCAGGATCATTTACTAATGGAGACTTAGTATTGACAGTGACAGATACAGACGGTAAGCTTGCTGTTGATGCTAATACTGCTTACTTTGGCACTCCAGAATCTTACGTTTCGTTCGATTATCGTTTGAAGACTGGTGGTAAGTCGTCATCAAAGAATAATTTGACTCTTACATTGCCTACTGATGGCACCCTTAAGGTTTACGCACGTACTGGTAGCAACGGTGCAACTGATCGTAACATTGTGTTGACACAGAATGAAACAGAGTTGGTAAACAAGATCCTTTTGGAGTCTGAGGCTGGTAAGGCTACTATTGACGAGGTCGAGAAGAATGTTTATCCTGTTATTACTGTTGAGGCAAAGAAGGGTGATGTAGCTATTACATATCCAGTTAACAGCGTTAATATCTATGCTATAGAGCTCGTTGGAACATCTAATGGTGTTTCTACAATCCTTACTCCTAAGGCTGATGGTAAGACTTTCAACCTCGCAGGCGTTCAGGTTTCTGAGAACGCAAAGGGTTTGAAGATTAAGAATGGTAAGAAGTTCGTTAAGTAATTCATCTAAATTCTTAATAACTCAAAATAACTATTTTAGATAGTTCGAGTAAACTATTACCCCAGTTCGGGATAAGAAATAGTT
>HF994045.1:0-587 GCA_000436915.1 Prevotella sp. CAG:1092
GACGCACAGCCAGCACAGCGCCAGCCACTATCATCATCACCGTCAGCACTATGTTCAGCCACAACTTGTCGTAGGCAATGGCAGCATACACCATTCCGCCTACCACACCCATGGTCAACACCATCCTAACCAGCGACGCCAGGACAACATCCATTATCCTGAGCCTATATTTAAACATCACGTAAAACGGCACAGCCAGCAACAAAAGCCCCAACACGCACCCTAATATCGACACGTTTATCATATCCTAAAAGAAAAAAACTTAGACCATTATCGTCCAACAGCCTTCAAGGATAAGGCTACAAGTCTACCACTCTGTCATAGTCCAGGAAGTCGCCCTTCTCTGTCACCACAACAGCCCAGCCCCTGTCGGCCATCATCCTCAGAGCCTTCGACACTCTCTCGTCGCGCTCCTCCACAGGCTCATCCACCACGAGCAGTCCTCCGCCCAAGGCAGCACACATCGCCACCATCGTGAGCTTCAGCACCACCTTATTGGCATCAGCCATACTGGTGTCCAAGAAGCCCTCGCCGATATTCAGCGCAGCCATCTCGTTCACCACATTTTGCTTTACACAAGCCTTACC
>HF994045.1:603-1705 GCA_000436915.1 Prevotella sp. CAG:1092
AAGCCTTACCCCTGGCAGCCGATATCTCTATCATCGCGCTCACCAAGTCGCCCACCGTTTGCAATGGGAAATCTATATCCTGTGGCACATATCCTATGCCACGTCTGAAATATGGCGCCGAGCCCACAGTCACCTGTTCGCCGTCTATAGTCACATAGCCCTTCTTCACAGGCCATCTGCCAAGCACAACGTTCACCAAGGTAGTTTTTCCACTACCCTTTCCTCCCCTCACGGCGAGTATCTCTCCGGGCTTCACCACAAACGACAACGGGTCGTCGGTAACGCACCACATTCCTACGTTTTTGAATTCCAGCATAATTATCTGTTACTGTTTTACTTCGATGGGCAACCATCTGCCACACCTATTATTATTTTATAATTGCAAATATACACCTTTATTTCCAATCCACCAACTTTCTGCCACCTTTTTCTATAAATATCGTTAAAAATATTTAGTATCTCCCCTCTTTCCTCTTCACTCTTCCCTCTTCACTTAAATTCTTCACTCAGGCTCACCCGATAAATCTAGGGGACAGCTAAGCCTTGCCCTTTGACTGATACACACCGCTTTCCGATGATATTTCTTTCGCATATAAAAACATAAACCAAGATAAACCCTAATTAAGTGAAGAGTAAAGAAACGAAGTTCGGCGGCAGAAGGGAAAGCCAACAGAAGAGTGAAGAAGGAAGGGATGACTTGCCTGGAAGGCAATACACATCGGCTTGCCGATGTAGGTAACCGGGGCAACGCCCTCGGTAGAAAAGCACAAGCAGACAATAGCCTGGAAGGCTTTACCTCGACATTCACCTCTAGCATATAACTCCAACTAACATTTATTAGCTTGTGCAATGAAAGACCAAGATAAAGCCCTCCAGACTATTGGAACCCTCAGAAAATACAAGAGACCAAAAGCATAAGCCATTGGTCTCAGGTTTCCCAACTTCGCGGGCTGGTTTCAGTGGTTACGACTCCCACGCTGCAAATATACAACAAACATCTTAAACCTACAAGAAAAATAAGCAAAAATAAATATTAAAAGGAACGTAAATTTCCTGTACATTCTTCGAGCTTATGACAAATAAAGCGGTTATTCCGTCACCT
>HF994046.1:0-2128 GCA_000436915.1 Prevotella sp. CAG:1092
TCTTCACTCTTCCCTCTTCCCTCTTCACTTCCTCCCCCTCTTCGTTAATAATGCTAAATAATTCTTCATTATCAGTTTTTTGGTTTAATTTTGCACCTTAATATGTGTTATTAGGCACATTGCCAAAATAAGCAACAATAGACAATGAGTATAACAAGCATAGCCGGCAAACTGTTTGTGCCAAGGCAAAAGGAGCTCCAGCATTATCAAAACGGAGCCGAGAAAATGCAAGACGAGGTATTGAAATATCTCGTAAACACCGCTGCATCAACGGAATACGGACGCAACCATCTTTTCAAAACCATACACAGCTATGACGACTTCGCCAAGAATGTGCCTCTCAACACCTACGAAGAGCTCAAGGGCGACATCGACAGAATGCGCCATGGCGAAAGCGACATACTTTGGCCTGGTTCGGTGAAATGGTACGCTAAGTCGTCGGGCACAACCAACGACAAGAGCAAGTTTATTCCTGTTTCTCACGATGGTTTGCAGCGCATTCACTATCAGGGCGGAAAGGATGTTGTGGCTCTGTATCTCAGAAACAATCCCAACAGCCGTCTCTTCGATGGCAGATCTTTAATCCTTGGTGGCAGCCATTCGCCTAACTACAATTTGCCAGGCTCTTTGGTTGGCGACCTTAGTGCCATTCTCATCGAGAATATCAATCCTTTTGCCAACCTTGTCAGAGTTCCTTGCAAGCAGACTGCTCTATTGAGCGACTTCGAGGTTAAGCGCGACCGCATAGCCCACGAAACTCTCAACAAGAATGTCACCAATATCTCTGGCGTTCCTTCATGGATGCTCAGCGTATTGGTTCGCATTATGGAGATTACAGGCAAAAAGCATCTCCAAGAGGTGTGGCCAAACCTTGAGGTCTTCTTCCATGGTGGCATTGCCTTCACTCCTTATCGTAGCCAATACGAAAAACTAATCACCAAGAGCGACATGCACTATATGGAGACCTACAATGCCAGCGAAGGCTTCTTCGGCATTCAGGACGATCCTACCGACAAGTCGATGTTGCTAATGGTCGACTACGATGTTTTCTACGAGTTTATTCCTATGGATGAGTTTGGCACCGACAATCCAACCATCGTCCCTCTCTCAGGCATCGAGCTCGGCAAAAACTACGCCATGGTCATTTCTACCTCGTGTGGCCTGTGGCGCTACATCATTGGCGACACCGTTAGCTTCACCAGTCGCGACCCATACAAGTTTGTAATCACCGGTCGTACCAAATATTTCATCAATGCCTTTGGCGAAGAGCTCGTGCAAGACAATGCCGAAAAGGGCTTGGCTTACGCCTGCCAACAGACTGGCGCCGAGGTGTTGGAATATACTGCCGCACCTGTTTATATGGACGACAATGCCAAGTGTCGCCACCAATGGCTCATCGAATTCTCTCACGAGCCAACCAACCTCGACGAGTTTGCCACTCTCCTCGACCGCAAGCTTCAGGAGCTAAATAGCGACTACGAGGCTAAGCGTTTCCACGACATCACTCTCCAGCATCTTGAGGTCGTAAAGGCTCCAACAGGAATCTTCAACGAGTGGCTAAAGTCGAAAGGAAAGCTCGGCGGACAGCACAAGGTGCCACGCCTCAGCAATTCTCGTCGCAACATAGATGAAATTCTCGAAATGATGAACTCATGAAAATAAGTCCTAAAGGAACATTACTTAAGATATTCGCAATCATTGTCGTTGCCTTTGTTGTAGCCTCGTGTGCAAGAATGGGCAACCCTGACGGAGGATGGTATGATGAAACTCCTCCAAGGGTTGTTGGTGCTTCGCCAAGCGAGAAGGCTACTAATGTCAACGCCAAAAAGGTGTACATCAATTTCGACGAATTTATCAAGGTCGACAACCCTACCGAAAAGGTCGTGGTGTCGCCACCTCAGATAGAGGCTCCTGAAATCAAGGCGCAGGGCAAACGCATCGCCATCTCGCTCCTCGACTCGCTGAAGGCAAACACCACCTACACCATCGACTTCTCTGATGCCATTTCCGACAACAACGAGGGCAACCCAATGGGCAACTACACTTATTGCTTCTCCACGGGCAATGTCATCGACACCTTGGAAGTAGCAGGCTCCGTGCTTGCTGCCGACAATCTCGAACCTGTCAA
>HF994046.1:2199-2405 GCA_000436915.1 Prevotella sp. CAG:1092
TCTCCACCAAGCCTATGCTTCGTGTGTCGCGCACAGATAGCCAAGGTCATTTCGTCATCAAGGGTGTTGCTCCGGGCAGCTATCGTATCTACGCTCTGCAGGATATGGATGGCAACTATCTCTTCAACCAAAAGGCTGAGATGCTCGCTTTCTCTACCGACACCATCATTCCTTCGTTCAAAGCCGATGTTCGCCAAGACACTCTT
>HF994046.1:2482-4770 GCA_000436915.1 Prevotella sp. CAG:1092
CTTCTTGCCCGACAATGTCTGCCTTTTGGCTTTCAACGAGATCAACACCGACCGCATATTTCTCAAGAGCGAGCGCCCCGACGCCAACCGCTTCTCGCTCTTCTATAGCTATGGCTCCGACTCGCTGCCAAAGCTCAAGGGGCTCAACTTCAACATCACCGACTCCACCTTCACCATCGATGCTTCTGCTAAGCGCGACACCATAACTTATTGGCTCAACGACACAGCCTTAGTCAATTGCGATTCACTGGAGCTTGAGCTTCGCCATCTCGTCACCGACACCCTGGGCCATCTCGTCGAGGGCGTCGACACCATACAGCTATTCGCCAAGATTCCTTACGAAAAGCGACTCAAGGCTAAGCTCAAGGATTTGGAAAAATGGCATAAGGCGCAAGACAAGAAGAAGCGAAAGGGAGAACCCTACGACAGTATTCCGCCAATAGAACTGCTGAAATACTCCGTCAAGGGCACCGACCTCGACCCAGACAAGAATGTGGAGTTTGCTTTCAACACTCCGCTCAAGCATTTCCATCTCGACAAGATGCATCTCTATTCCAAACCGCCAAAGGATTCGCTATGGTATGAAGAGAAGTTTAAGTTCGACCAAAACACTCCTCTCCTCTACACCTTCCGAGCCGAATGGAAACCGGGCTACGAATATAGCTTAGAGCTCGACTCTCTGGTCTTCGAAGATATCTATGGCACCTGCGCTGGTCCAAGCAAACAGGGTCTGAAGGTTAAAGACCTCAACCAATACGCCACCATCATGTTCACTATCAATGGCATGGAAGGCAAGAATGTGGTTTGCCAACTCCTCAACACCTCCGACAACCCAGTGAAAGAGGTAAAGACCACCGATGGCAACGTACAGTTCTATTATGTTGCACCAGGCACCTACTATCTCCGCCTCTATGTCGACGAAAACAACAATGGCATGTGGGACACAGGTGTCTTTGCCGAAGGTCGCCAGCCAGAGCCGGTTTACTATTACCACGAGGCAATCCAATGCAAAGCCAACTGGGATTTCTCTGAAACATGGACACCTACCGCTCGCTCGCTCTCCTCTCAGAAGCCTTCGCAAATCACAAAGCAAAAGGCCGACAAGAAGAAGACCGTGAAGTCTCGCAACCTCGACAGAGCCAAGAGCCTCGGCATTCAATATGTTCCTAAAGTATTATAATGTATTAATATATAATAATGTATGAAGCACGTTAGAATCCTATTTCTCGTTATTGCTGCCATGCTGTTTAGCCAAAAGGCTATGGCACAGTGCACATTCAGAAACACAGCCTTCAAGTCGGGCGAGTTTCTCACATACAACCTCTACTACAACTGGAAATTCGTGTGGGTAAAGGCTGGAACAGCTTCTATGTACACCGTACAGAGCAAACGCAACGGCAAGGAAGCTTATCGTGCGAGCCTTATCACTCGTGGCAACAACAAGGTTGACAATTGGTTTGTATTGCGCGACACCCTCCTTTGCTACAACACACTCAACCTTGCTCCCCTCTACTTCCGCAAGGGTGCTCGCGAGGGCGACCGATACACCGTCGATGAGGTATTCTACAACTATCCAAATGGCAAAGTGCACCTCAAGCAGCATCGCCTCACCCACAAGGGCGAAAACAAATGGCAAAATCGCACTCTCAACGATTGCGTCTACGATATGCTGAGCATCTTCTTGCGTGCTCGCTCCTTCAACCCTACAGGTTGGAAGAAAGGTCACGATGTCAACATCACCATCGCCGATGGCAATGGCCTCAGCCCTGCTAAGCTCCGCTACCAAGGCAAAACCACTATCAAGGCTGACAACCATCACAAATACAGATGTCTGCAACTATCGTATATGGAACTCGAAGACGGTAAATACAAGCGCATCGTCGACTTCTATGTCACCGACGACGACAACCACGTGCCTGTGCGTCTCGACATGTTCCTGAAGTTTGGCTCTGCCAAAGCATTCCTCATAGACATGAAGGGAATAAAAAACAAAATCGAAGCAGAAGTAAAATAATAATTCAAACTATTCATAAGCAATAACCAAGAAAACCCTAAAAAACATGGAAAATAAAGTAGCTCTTATTACAGGTATCACGGGTCAGGATGGTTCTTACCTTGCAGAATTCCTTTTGGAAAAAGGATACGAAGTCCACGGCACAATCCGTCGTTCTTCAGTCGACTATCGCGAGCGTATCGCACACCTTGAAGGTACACCACACTTCCACCTCCACTATGCCGACTTGGGTGACTCTATGAGCATCCTTGGCGTTATCAGCAAAGTCCGTCCA
>HF994047.1 GCA_000436915.1 Prevotella sp. CAG:1092
CGTTGAAAGAAAGCAAACTTTATAATATAGACTTTGCGAATGCGTTCAATGTAGACCTTTCTGAAGAGGACGACATAAAGCTCCCAACAAGTTTCAGACCGTTTAAAGAAGATAGATTTTACCCACCGCAAGCAATGGAGTATCTTCAAAAAAGGGGCATTACTTGGGATATAATAAGGGATTACAACATAGGGTTCACCACATTCAGCGAAGACGAAAAAATGGCCTCAAATCGAATTATAATACCTTCATACAACGTATTTGGTGAGCTGAACTATTGGACTGGACGTAATTTCACAAATAACGCAAAAAGACAGAGGTATTTCAACCCAAAGGTTGAGAGGAAGAACTTGGTGTTCAATGAGGAAAAGATACAATGGGACGCTGACATAACTATTGTCGAGGGACCTTTTGACCATTTAGTTGTCCCAAATTCAATCCCATTGTTGGGGAAAGTGTTGGATAGTGGATTCAAGTTATATTGGGACTTACTTACGAAGGCAAACGCAAATATCAACATATTTCTTGACGGTGACAATATAGAAGGTTCAAAACATCTTTATGCGACATTAAACCACGACAGACTTTACAATAGGATACGTTTCATACCTGTTCGTGAGGAGAATGACCCATCGTTGATTTTCCAATTAGGAGGTCACAATGCAATTATTGAGCATTTGAAAAACGCTCAAAAAATTAAAGAGGTTTACTTGCAGTGAAGTAAGCCTCTTTGTTTGGTTTGTTAGAATCAAATATTCTCCTTTGGCTTTACGAGCTTTAGCAATTTGTCAAATTCGTTTCTTGGATTATAAGACGAAGTGTTGATTATCCACGTCTTAATGTTTGCGTCCATCTTCTTCAAACAATCCTCGTCAGCAGTTTCGGCGAATTTATACGTGCTTGCGATTTCTTCATGAATACATCCTGGCCATTTCCACCTATCCGTCACATTTTCTCTGTATGAGAGTTCAGCCTTTTGCACACCATAAATCGTACATCCTTCACTCTGCACATTACAAGTGATTCCCTCGTCATACGCTGCTGCACGGAATGTGAATCCTTTATTGTCACCTTTGTGCAAAGAAGGCGCTGAAGAATGT
>HF994048.1:0-1811 GCA_000436915.1 Prevotella sp. CAG:1092
GCTCTACCCTTGCCTATCGGAAAAGGCGAAGGAGAATACAAAGATAGCATTGTGCCCAAGCAACGACACTTGGGCTCGCGACCATGCGCCTATAACGCTTCGCAATAGGGAGAATGGAGAGCTGAAGATGCTGGACTTCAAGTTTAATGGTTGGGGAGAGAAGTTTGCTGCCGACAAGGACAACGAGATAGGACGCAGACTGAAGGATGACAACATACTGACGGCGGAGATGGAAGACAACCTGGACTTTGTGTTGGAGGGTGGTGCCATAGAGAGCGACGGCAAGGGCACGATATTCACTACCTCGCAATGCCTGATGGCTCCACATCGCAATCAGCCTATGACACAACAGGAGATTGAGGAGGAGCTGAAGAAAAGGCTGAGGGCTGAGCGCATAGTATGGTTAGACCACGGCAACCTGGTGGGCGACGATACCGACGGCCATATAGACACCATAGTGCGCATAGCTCCCGACGACACCATATTATATATGGGATGCGACGACAAGGAGGATGAGCAGTATGAAGACCTGAAGACGATGGAGAATCAGCTAAAGGCGCTACGCAAAGATGGCGGCGAGGAATATAGACTGCTGAAATTGCCTTCGCCAGAGGCTATCTACGACGGTGGCGAACGACTGCCGGCTACATACGCTAACTTCTTGATAATAAATGGTGCGGTGGTGTATCCTACATACCGACAGCCAAAGAATGATGCCGAGGCTGAACGCATACTAAAAATGGCTTTCCCTGAGCACGAGATGATAGCGGTGGATGCTTGCGCTGCTATCAGACAGCATGGTTCTATACATTGCTTGACAATGCAATATCCGAAGGGAAAGGTAAAAAAGTAAAAAGGTAAAAGGGTAAAAAGGTAAAAAAAGCCTTTGGAAAGTAAAAAAGTAAAAAAGAGATAAAGATAAAAATGAAGAAGATAAAAATCGGATTCTTGCAGCAGCATAATGTTGCAGACCAACAGCTAAATATCACACGCCTTGCGTCGGGCATAGCAAATCTTGCAGAACATGGCGCACAGTTGATAGTATTGCAGGAGCTTCACAACTCGCTATACTTCTGCCAGACGGAGAATGTGAACCTCTTCGACCTCGCAGAGCCAATTCCTGGACCATCGACAAACTTCTATGGAGAGTTGGCACGCCAGTATGGTGTGGTGATAGTGACATCGCTATTTGAGCGTAGAGCCGCAGGATTGTATCATAATACAGCGGTGGTGATAGAGAAGGATGGCACTATAGCAGGAAAATATCGCAAGATGCATATTCCGGATGATCCTGCATATTATGAGAAATTCTATTTCACACCTGGCGACCTCGGTTTCCACCCTATCGAGACAAGCCTTGGCAAGTTAGGAGTGCTGGTGTGCTGGGATCAATGGTATCCGGAGGCAGCACGACTGATGGCGCTGCAGGGTGCTGAACTGCTGATATATCCTACGGCTATAGGATATGAGAGTAGCGACACAGAAGACGAGCAGCAACGACAAAGAGAGGCGTGGACAACGGTGCAGCGCGGACATGCGGTGGCTAACGGACTGCCTGTGGTGTCGGTGAACCGCGTGGGATATGAACCTGACCCAAGCGGACAGACTAAGGGCATACAATTCTGGGGAAGCAGCATGGTGGTAGGACCTCAGGGCGAAATGCTATATCGCGCCTCGGAGGTTGAGGAAGAATGCACCATAGTAAGCGTAGACCTAAACCATAGCGAGCATGTGCGCCGCTGGTGGCCATTCTTGAGAGATAGAAGAATTGATGCCTACGAGGATATCACTAAGCGATATATAGACGAAGG
>HF994048.1:1836-3509 GCA_000436915.1 Prevotella sp. CAG:1092
GGTAAAAAAGGTAAAAAGGTAAAAAGGTAAAAAGGTAAAAAGGTAAAAAAGTAAAAAGGTAAAAAAGGTAAAAAGGTATAAATGAGAAATCCTCCAGTATATATGAGAAATATATGCTGGAGGATTTTTTTGATATATATTACTTAAGCCTATTGGTGATTATTTTAGCCAATAGGTGATGCGCTTTTTGACGAGGGAGGTTTCGCAGAGGATGCGGATGAACTCCTTGGATGCGGAATTCTTGTAAATGCCTTTGAGCATCTGTACGCAGCCCTCCATACGGCAACCCTCGTGGTTGATAGGGATGGCAACGAGGTCGTCGGCATCTTCGGTGGCTGAGGATGAGAGGATGGTATACATGCCGGTGCTGCGCACAAGGCGTAGAAGCGGCGTTACCTCGTCCATCTCGGCACGCACATTTAGCTCGGTGCCCGTCTCAGAAAGGATGTCGTCGAGGGTGTTGCGAGCCTGCAAGCCCTTGGCAGGGAGCACAGCAGGATAGTCGGTAAGGACAGAGAGCGAAATCTTGTCGTAGGCAGCCAACGGACTATCGCGGCGCACTATCACAGAGAGCACATCGTCGAAGAGCAGATGCGACTCGATGAGAGGATAGTTGCCCTGAGGACGGAACGAGAGCACGAAGTCGAGCTCATGGTTCAACAAGCGATTTACGAGCTCTGTCATTGGCTTGTAGACTATGTTGAGGAAGATATCTGGATAAAGCTTCATGAAATCCTTCAGCGTTTCGTGCATCACCATATTAAAAGAATGGGTGACGCCGATGTTGAGGGTGCCACACTTCAGCGCCTGCATATCGTTCATGCGGCGTAGGCAGTTGTCGGCAGAGTCGATGGCAGTAACGGCAAATGGCAATAGTTCTTCGCCAGCCTTGGTGAGCGACACCTTGTGGGAAGTGCGATAGAAGAGCACCGTGCCGAGTTCCTCTTCGAGCTGCTTGATAGTTTGCGAGAATGTGCTCTGAGTGACACACATTTCTCGTGCAGCCTCAGAGAAGTTGAGCAGTTTTGCTGCTACGACGAATGATTTCAGATATCTTAATTCCATACAATTTGCTGTTGCCATTGATATAATGTGTTTGCAAAGTTAATGTTTTAATTCTTTTCAACAAAAAAAGTAAGAGAAAAACTATGGTTGGCGACAAGGTGATACGTAATCGGGTGCTCAAAAAAAATGAGCACCCGAAATACTCGATTCAATACATATCACTAAACCAAATTTATTATCCTGATTAGCAAGCCGCTGCTTTTTCTTGTCTCTTTTTGAGCATCTCCATGAGACGCTGCTCGCGCTGTGGCGACATCATACGGCGCACAAAGATGTTTGGAATAGCCACGCCGATGGCTATGAAGAGGATGATGAGCGAGGCACGGATACCGTTGTTCATAGCTACGGTAACTTCGCCCACTACTCCGTGCATATCAATGATGGCGAAGAGCGCACGATACATGAGCACTCCAGGAATCATAGGGATGACGCTCGGTATGCTGAGGCAATGGTGAGGAGTGTGGAACCAATGCATAGCCTTGGTGCAGATGATACTGATGAGAGCACTACCAACAAAGGAGCCTATGATGAGACCACAGTCGAGACCGATATTGCCGTTGGAAGGTCCGAGGTTGACAAAATTGCGTGTGCACACAGCGATGATACCA
>HF994049.1 GCA_000436915.1 Prevotella sp. CAG:1092
GCAGTACATCGAGAACGGCGGCAAGAAGAACTATCAGAGTATGCTCGCTTACATCCGTAAGTTTATCGACGGAAAGAAGTTCATGGCTCCAGAGCCAGAGCGTGTTAACGAGCGACCAAACTATCTCCTGACTCATTTCGACCCGAAAGATGAAAAGGGCGATGAACTGGGCTTCAACAGCATCCGTGAGTACAATGCCTTCCTGGCGAAGAACGGATTATATAAGAAAGGTGCTCCTACCATCTTGCTCACCGGTTTTATGGGTGCGGCTTCTGATATGGAAAAAGCTTTCGAGAAGAAGGGATTCATGGTGTATCGCATCAATAAGCTGCAGAGCTTTATTGCCGGTCATCATGCCGACAGTATTCGGGCGAATGCCGTAGTAAATATGGCGCATGGCAGGTTGGGCGATTACTTCGTAGAGTTCCTGAAGCAGAAGAATATTCCTCTGTTCTCACCTCTTAATATCAACCGTTTGACCACCGATTGGGAGAACGACAAGCAG
>HF994050.1:0-1035 GCA_000436915.1 Prevotella sp. CAG:1092
GGGTGTGGGCGAAGATTTCGACTCCACCTTCATCCATCAGAATATGGTTGAGGGCAGCATACCTTCGTTCTCAAGCAAGCAGAGCGGCAACAAGATTCTGATATCAAAGACTCAAGCCGACAAGCTCAACCTTAAGTGTGGCAACAAAATCTTTGCCTATTTCATTGACAACAATGGAGTTAGAGTGCGCAGATTTACCATACAGGGTATCTACCAAACCAATCTCTCGCAGTACGACGAGGCTGTATGCTTCACCGATATCTATACCGTGAGAAAACTCAATGGTTGGGACGACGACCAAGGAACTTCTGCCGAAATCACCGTCACCGACTTCAACCGTCTGCAAGATATTGCCGACGACATGGCTGCCACAGTCAATAAGTCGAGCGACCGCAATGGCGATACATATTCATGCCTCACCATCAAAGACCTCTCGCCACAAATCTTCACATGGCTTGAGCTCCTCGACCTCAACGTATGGATAATCCTCGCTCTCATGACGGCGGTAGCTAGTGTCACCATGATCTCGGGGTTGCTCATCATAATATTGGAGCGCACCACGATGATTGGCATCCTCAAAGCTCTTGGCGCCCGCAACAAGGTTGTGCGCCACACCTTCCTTTGGTTTGCTGCTTTCATCATAGCCCGCGGTCTTGTCATTGGCAATGCCATCGGCATCGGTATCCTTGCTCTTCAGCGCTTCACCGGCATCGTGAAGCTCGACCCTACGACATATTATGTTAGCGAAGTGCCTGTAGAATTCTCATGGCTTCTCTTCGCCCTCATCAATGTTGCAACCCTCGCCATCAGCATCGCAGTATTGGTAGGTCCAAGCTATCTCATCTCTACCATCCACCCTGCAAAGTCGATGAGATACGAGTAGCAATATCTGCATTAATAATATCTTAATTCGGAGCCGTTTTTTGCGGCTCCGTTTTTCTCCCTCTGCCGTCACCAGCTTCCCCCTTCTGTCGCCCCATGGCTACCCCTCTGCCGCCCCCAAGTTTCCCTTCTGTTGCCCCATGGGTTGCGTTC
>HF994050.1:1056-2362 GCA_000436915.1 Prevotella sp. CAG:1092
GGGGTGCGTTCGTCGCAGCTCGGCTGCGTCGCTTTCCCCTCTTTCCCCTTCCTTTATTCCCTCATTCCCATCTTCCCTCCTCTCCTCTGCCCTCTTATTCACCATCTTTAACTAATCATCCAAAAGAATCCCACTTTTTATTTTGCCGTATCAACTTTATTCTATATTTTTGCATCAAATACTAACCACGACAACCTATTTGGCAATATGATTTATGTTTCGTTACCCACTACGCAGACAAGAAGGCTAAGTTTCTACCTCGCCATGGAGGAGTTCGTAGCCCGAAATATCAATACCGCCGACGACTGCTTCTTTATGTGGCAGGTGGAGCCAAGCGTGATATTCGGACGCAACCAGCTCATCGAAAACGAGGTGAACATCGAATATTGCCGACAAAACGACATCAAGACTTATCGACGAAAAAGTGGCGGAGGCTGTGTGTATGCCGACATGAACAACATCATGTTTTCTTATATCACACAGAGCGAGAATGTTTCGCTCACCTTCGACCGCTATATTAATAAGGTGGCTGATATGCTGCGCTCTCTCCACATTCCTGCCGAGGCTACAGGTCGCAACGACATCATGATTCACGGGCGCAAGGTTTCGGGCAATGCCTTCTACCATATTCCCCACCACTCTATCGTCCACGGCACCATGCTATACGACACCAACATGCAGAATATGGTTGCCACCCTCACCCCATCCGACGAAAAGCTCGTTTCCAAGGGTGTAAAAAGCATCCGACAGCACATAGCTTTGCTGAAAGATTATATCTCGCTCAGTCTCGAAGAGTTTAAGCAGTATACAAAAGACAATCTCTGCAGCTCCGAGATTACTCTCACCGATGCCGACATCCTTGCCATCGAAGAAATAGAGCGCGAATACCTAACCCAAGAGTTTATCATGGGCAGCAACCCTCGCTACACCAAGTTAAACAAAATGAGAATCGAGGGCGTAGGTGAACTCGAAGCTCGCCTCGAAATCAAGGGAGGCATCATAAAGTCGGTCAACATCCTTGGCGACTACTTTCTCGTTGGCGACATCAATGCCGACATCATAGCGCCACTCATTGGCAAACCTTACGACCTGCAGCACATCTCCCTTTCGCTGCCCGACCATACCGAACTTACTATACGCAACCTAAACAAATATCAATTAACCGAATTGTTATATGGAAAACAAGAGAACTTGTCTGTATGACAGACACGTAGCGCTCGGAGCCCTTATTTCACCTTTTGGCGGCTTCGACATGCCTATCCAGTATTCATCTATCGTTGACGAACATCAGGCGGTGAGAAATCAT
>HF994051.1 GCA_000436915.1 Prevotella sp. CAG:1092
AGTTTTACCGGACAGCAATAATATAAAACATAAAAAGCAAGGACATATTTTGGTGATTATTTACCAAAGTGTGTCCTCGCTTTTTATATGTTTGTTGATAGCATTTATATGCTTTTTAATTAGCTTTTAACCTCCTTAAAAAAGGCTGTTAGTTTCATCGCCAGTACCAATAGTGTGGTACTGCAGTACCAGCTATGTGAAACTCCAGTACCACATAGGTGAAACTCCAGTACCACCTTACTGGTACTAAAAGTGGTACTGGGAGACTTGTTTAATTAAGTAATATTTCTTACTTTTTAGCGTGATACACGTTTTAATTTTATAGTAACTTCATTTTTATTATTGCTTTCCATACTTCGACGGAATGCTACCGAATTGCTTCTTGAAGCATTTGTTGAAGTATGATGGGTCTTGGAATCCAACTTTGTATGCTATTTCGCTGATGTTCATTCTGCCTTCCAATACCAGCTCTGCTGCTATGCGCATGCGCTCGTTCATGATATATTTGTTTGGCGACATGCCTGTTAGCTCTTTCATCTTGCCATAGAACTTAGTGTGTCCCATCTGTATCAAGGCTGCAAGTTGCTCCACATTGAAGTCGGAGTCGGAGATATGTTGTGCAATATAGAAGTCGACATCTTGCTTGAAGTTCTTGTCTGCCATTGATGTTACAATCTTTGTTGGCGCTGCTTGGTCGGAGCTTTCTGTAGGCATTGCTGCATACTTAGCTTGGCGAGCCTTAGCCCAGGTGATGAGCTGTATGGCACGAGCCAACAGCAGATGATAGTTGCATGGCTTTACCATATAGTCGTCGGCACCAACCTTGTAGCCTTTTATCTGATGGTTTACATCGTCGAGAGCCGTGAGCATGATGACTGGAGTGTTTTCGAAAGCAGGGTCTTTCTTTAGTTTGCCCACAATCTCGTAGCCATCCATATCTGGCAACATCACATCGCAAACCACCATAGCAGGTTTTGTCTCCATCACTCCCTTGAAGCCCTCAGCACCATTATTGTATTTCACAAGTTTGAAATAAGTGCCAAGTTCGCTTGCTAATTGTGCCATCATGTCAGCATCATCTTCTATGATAGCAACAGTCTCGTCGTTTAGTGCCTCCGACTGTAGCTCATTTATTATTTCGTCTGCCTTTTCGTTAGAACGAGCTTCATTGTCTATAGCCGTAGGCTGGGCAAAGTCGTCGGCTGCATAGCCTCTATCGTTGTCAGGAAGTGTGAGCATGAATGTTGCTCCCACCTCTGTATGCAGATATTCCAATGTGCCATGATGGAGTTTCGCCATATTGTATGCCGTATACAGACCTATGCCCATACCGCCATTGCTAACGTAGCCATGCATGAAAGGTTCAAACAAGCTCTGCTTCTGCTGTTCGCTGATGCCAGGACCAGAGTCGGAAACAGATATTGTTATATTGCCCTCGTTGTGCTTGATGCAAATCTTAACGTCGCCCTTGTTAGGAGTATATTTTATAGCATTCGACAATAGGTTGTATACTATCGTCTCGACCTTGTTTTTGTCGAAAGTAGCTATGAACTGTTTGTCGAAAGGTGTGAACGAAAGATTTAATCTCTTTTGTTCGGCAAGCGTGCGGAAGTCGTCATACACATTGCGTACAATCTGGATGATATCGCATTGCTGAAGTGAGAGTCGCGCATTGCCAGTGTTAATTTTGCGGAATTCCATCAGTTCGTTGACAAGGCGGAGAAGTCGTGTTGTTCCTCTCTTCACCATCTGTATAGTTGAGCGTTGACTTCCCACTTGCTCACCTCTTTTTATGGCGTCAAGCTTATTTACCGCACCCTCGATGATAGCCAACGGAGTGCGGAACTCATGAGCAATGCTTGTGAAGAAGTTGATGCGGAAATCCGTCATCTTTTTCTCCATATCCATATGTTGCTTAAGTTCGAAGTTGCGTCGCCATTGGCGGTAAAGCACTATCGTGATGATAGAAATGGCAATGATATAAACGAGCCATGCCCAGATGGTGTTGTACCATGGTTGGCATACTGTTAGCTGGAATGTAGTCTCTTGGCTCCATTTGTTGCCATTCATAACTTTCACATGGAAGGTGTATGTGCCAGGTGAAAGATGAGAATATTCAGCTATGTTATTCTTTGAAGGTTCACGCCATGTATTGTCGATACCCTCAAGATAGAATTGGTAGAGAGTGGAGTTGATAGTAGGGTAGTCGAGACTTGAAAATCTGAACTCTATGTTGCCCTGAGTGTGAGCAACAGAAAGTTCTTGAGTTCCAAACGGATTCTCTTTCATTAGTTCGTCTTCGAATATCGACTTTCCGTTTATTCTGATATCCGAAATCTTTGGTGCGTTAGGTTCTTTTGCAGTGTTGAACTTAATGTTATCATCAATTATTGCCACACCATTATATGTGCCCATGGCTATGGTGCCATTGGTTAGTTCCTGCACTCCTGGAGTGCTAAACATGTTGCCCATGGTGGTTGTTGCAGGCTTGAAACTCTGTGCCCATAGGTTTTTGCCATCTACCAAAGCCACACCCTCTTCCGTGCCAAGCCAAATGTGGTTGTTGGCACCGATGGCTATTGATGTTACATTATCGTTAGGCAATCCGTTGTTATGATCGATAGTTACATAAGAGATAGTTTTTTTATTTGCATCGAAAGTAACCTTCATTGCTCCAAAGCCAATAGTTCCTATCCACATGATGTTGTTACCTACCGACCTAATGGTTGTAACCTCATTTGTTGGTAATAGCTTGTTTTGGGTGTTGAAACAAAGAAAGTCTTCTTTAGCAATCTTCTTGTTGTTGGTGTCTATAGCATATAAGCCATCGTATGTAGCAACAAAGAGCCAACCTGAAGCTAATACCTCAAGATTGTATATACGACTTTGGTTTAGTCCGTTGTTTAGAAGTACGTTAAACTTAGGTGTAGCATTTTTCTTAGGCATGGTATATGCCAAGCCGCCTCCCCATGTCGCTATCCACACACGTCCTTGCTTGTCGACAGCCATGTCGCGGATGTCGTTTGAAGGAAGGTTTGTTTGCTTATCGTTGGTGGTATACGACTTGCCATCGACATACAAACCATTTTTGTTAATTCCAAACCATTCTGTTCCATTCTTATCTATAGCATAAGCCGTGAGACCATAGTTGATGGTAGTATAAGGAGATAGTGTCTCTGTAGCAGGATTTAGTATATAGTTTTTGTCGTTATACGTAGAAACAACAATATCTCCATTCTTAACTCTCTTGATTCTCATTATTCCGTTTTCGCGACTACCACGTCGCTCAGGGCAAGGAACAATATATCTTGCTATCGCCTTTGGCTTTGGCGATACATACGATACACCTGCAGCATCTGCAGCGATCCATATTCCGTTGTTGCGGTCTTTAATTATATAGAATAGGCAGTTGGAATGAAACAAAGGGTCTTTGTCTTCTGCTGTGTGTTGATATTGTTTGTCTGTATAGTAATTGTATATGATGAGACCCTCGCCATACGTAGCTATAGCGAGAAGAGAGTCGGAAATTGCAGCAACATTGTAAATGTGTTCACGACCAGGGTCGGCACTAAGATGGTTCATCAAATGCACCTTCTTATGCTTACCTTTCTTCGGGAATATCCATAGATTGCCATCTTTGTTGTTGCCAATGAACTGGAATTTATCGGTAAATCCTTGGTCAAGAGCTTTCGGAATCTGTATGTCATGTGGCTTGCTCCATTGTCCTGTAGCAAGATTGTAGGCGAATGTTTCGTTTTGGGTAAACAGATAGTAGCTTCCCTGCCATATCATTGAAGTTGTTATCTTGTCAATAACGCCAAGCATCATAGGCATCTTGGTGGTGCGCTTAAGTTTACCAGAAGAAGTGTAATACCATAGTGTGTTGTTTGCATCAAAAACGACGATATTATCCCCTTCGCTTCTGAGGTCGATAGGTTTGATTTGTTTGTTTATGACATTAGGCTTTCCGTTTTTGTCAAATCTCATAATGTGGCGAGACGCTATTGCCCAAACGTTCTCCTTATTGCCCATAACCATATATGAAACATTGTTTTCAGGTATGTTATGGTTGGTAGTGTTATAGTCGGTGGTATTGAATTCACCATTGTTGTATACCACGTGTCGTATACCAAACTGTTCGGTATATAGCCACATGCCATTTGGCGTGAGCAGATGTTTGCGGAAACTCTTTTCTGTATCGTTGCGAGTAGAGTAGTCTACATAATATCCCTTGTTTAGGTCAAGGCATTTAACATTATAAATAGGAGAGAAAGTCCACAGTAGGTTGTTCTTCTCATCGTAAGTGATAATACCGACATAGTTGGATGAAGAAGAAGCCTCCTTGAAGTTGACGAAGGAATAACCATCATAGCGTGTTAAGCCAGTAGTTGTGCCAAGCCAAATATATCCATCGCGGTCTTGCGCCATGGTTCTGATTGTATTTGATAGCAAGCCGTCGCTAACAGATAATCGCTTTGAAGTTAGTTCGCCTTCATAACCTTGAGCAAACAAATTTATGATATAGGTTAAGGCTATAAATATGGATATTATTGTCTTATTTGATAGTTTCATGCTTATATATATAATAATGTGTATGCAAAAATAATAAATATCTTGCATTGTTCAAAAACTATCTATGTCTTTTTGCTGTCATATTTATAATTACTATTGATTAAAAGTATAAAACTATGCTAAGTACTGGGCTATGTATGGTGACAAATTGTCAGTACTACACGCTTTGGCACGCTTTTGGCTTTTAGAAGGGCAGAAAGTTAAATTTTAAAACATAAAAAAACTATGAACATTAAACCATTAGCAGACAGAGTACTGGTTAAACCAGCACAGGCTGAAGAAAAAGTAGGTGGAATTATCATTCCTGATACAGCAAAAGAGAAACCACAGCGTGGAAGTATAGTTGCTACAGGCCATGGTACCAAGGATGAGGAGATGATTCTCAAAGTTGGTGACGTAGTTCTGTATGGCAAATATTCTGGAACTGAAATAGAACTCGATGGCGAGAAATATCTTATGATGCGTCAGAGCGACGTTCTCGCTGTTGTAGAAGAATAATAAATAAGTGAAGAGTGAAGAACGAAGAGTGAAGAATTAACTACTTTACTTTTTACTTCAATACTATTCATTAAAACATTCAACAATTAAAAACTAAAAGAAATGGCTAAAGATATTAAATTTGATGTAGACGCTCGCGAATTGCTTAAGAAGGGCGTAGATCAGTTGGCTAACGCAGTAAAGGTGACACTTGGTCCTAAAGGTCGCAATGTTGTTATCGAAAAGAAGTTTGGTGCTCCTCAGATTACCAAGGATGGTGTAACCGTAGCTAAGGAAGTGGAGCTCGAAGATAAATTTGAGAATACTGGTGCACAGCTCGTAAAGAGTGTAGCAAGCAAGACTGGCGATGATGCTGGTGATGGTACAACTACTGCTACCATTCTTACACAGGCTATCGTAAACGAAGGCTTGAAGAATGTTACTGCAGGTGCTAATCCTATGGATTTGAAGCGCGGTATTGATAAGGCTGTAGCTAAGGTTGTAGACTTTATCAAGGAGAATGCTGAGGTTGTAGGCGACAACTATGATAAGATTGAGCAGGTTGCAACAGTTTCAGCTAACAACGATCCAGAAATCGGTAAGCTTCTTGCTGACGCTATGCGTAAGGTTTCTAAGGATGGTGTTATCACTATCGAGGAGAGCAAGACCCGCGATACCAACATTGGTGTTGTTGAGGGTATGCAGTTTGATCGTGGTTACCTCTCTGGCTATTTCGTAACAGATGCAGAGAAGATGGAGTGCGTAATGGAGAATCCATACATCCTCATCTATGATAAGAAGATTAGCAACCTTAAAGATTTCTTGCCTATCCTTCAGCCAGCAGCAGAGAGCGGACGTCCATTGCTCGTTATTGCTGAGGATGTAGACTCAGAGGCTCTTACCACATTGGTTGTAAACCGTTTGCGTGGTGGTTTGAAGATTTGTGCTGTTAAGGCTCCTGGTTTCGGCGATCGTCGTAAGGCTATGCTCGAAGATATCGCAGTTCTTACTGGTGGTGTAGTTATCAGCGAGGATAAGGGCTTGAAGCTTGAGCAGGCAACTCTCGATATGTGTGGTTCGGCTAAGAAGGTAACAGTTTCTAAGGACAATACCACTATCGTTGATGGTGCTGGTCAGAAGGAACTCATCGCAGACCGCGTTGCTCAGATCAAGAATGAGATTGCAAACACAAAGAGCTCTTACGACAAGGAGAAACTCCAGGAGCGTTTGGCTAAGCTCGCAGGTGGTGTAGCAGTTCTCTACGTTGGTGCTAACAGCGAGGTAGAGATGAAGGAGAAGAAGGATCGTGTTGACGATGCTCTTTGCGCTACTCGTGCTGCTATGGAGGAAGGTGTTGTTGCCGGTGGTGGCACAACATATATCCGTGCCTTGAATGTTTTGAAAGAGTTGAAGGGCGAGAATGCTGACGAGCAGACTGGTATCAACATCGTTGAGCGTGCTATCGAGGCTCCTCTTCGTCAGATTGTAGCCAACGCAGGTGGCGAAGGTTCTGTAGTAGTAAACAAGGTTCGTGAGGGCGAAGGTGACTTCGGTTACAATGCTCGCAAGGATGTTTACGAAGATTTGCGCAAGGCAGGTATCATCGACCCTGCAAAGGTTGCTCGTGTAGCTCTTGAGAATGCAGCTTCTATCGCAGGTTTGTTCCTCACCACTGAGTGCCTTATCTGTGACAAGCCAGAGGATAAGCCTGTAGCTCCAATGGGTCAGCCAGGTATGGGTGGCATGATGTAATGAAGTAAAATAAGTACACTATTGTAAACTTCAGATAACAAAAGGAGATAGTCTCGCAAGAGATTATCTCCTTTTTAAATAATTTTAATCGTAAGACATATAAATTAATATGTAATTATTTGGTAGTTAAGAATAAAGGTGCTATCTTTGCAGCAAGAAAAGGATAATATCGCTTCTCTAAAAAGAGATTAGATAACGAAATTTGATTTGTTTTAGTAGATTAGTTTTTAAGTAGTTTGTTTTTTGAAAATCGGTTGTCGTGAGACACTCGATTTTTTTTGTATCAAAATAAATGCTTTTATTTTGTATTGTCTTCAAGTTATATTACCTTTGCATAGCAGTATATTTGTACTATCGCAAAATAATTTAAAGCATCATGCAAAAACTTATACAATTATATAAGGAGTGGAAAGGCGCAGAGCCTACTAGTATAGAGAAGCTTCCGATGGCAGGAAGCAACAGACAGTATTATCGCTTGTTTGACGAAAATGGAGAGAGCATAGTGGGTGTCGTTGGTACAAGTCGCGACGAAAATCATGCTTTCATCTACATGTGTCGTCATTTCACAGAATGCAAATTGCCTGTGCCAACATTGCTAAAAGTTAGCGATGATGAACTTTGCTATTTGCAAACCGACCTTGGACAAACATCGCTCTTTGATGCTATAAGTGGTGGACGTGAGGCTGGCGGACGATATAACAAACTCGAAAAACAGCTATTGATAAATACTATCCGTGAGTTGCCTCGCATACAAATAGAAGGTGCACGCGGCATGGACTGGAGCAATTGCTATCCACAGCCTGAGTTCGACCAAGATAGTGTGCTCTTCGACCTTAACTATTTCAAGTATTGCTTCTTGAAAGCTACGGGTCTTGACTTCCATGAACTAAAGCTTGAAGCCAACTTCCGACTTTTTGCTAAAGACCTTACATCAGAGAATGATGATTGCTTCCTATATCGCGACTTCCAAGCTCGCAACGTGATGCTTGATGCTAATGGAAAACCATATTTTATTGATTTTCAGGGCGGTCGCAAAGGTCCTTATTATTACGACCTTGCTTCGTTCCTATGGCAGGCATCGGCAAAATATCCTTATAAGCTTCGTCGCGAACTCGTTTGGGAATATTATAACTCGCTGAAGAATTATATCGAGGTACCTTCGGTACGACATTTCGTAGAGCGATTGTCATTATTTGTATTGTTCCGCACCTTGCAGGTGCTTGGTGCTTATGGATTCCGTGGATATTTTGAGCGTAAGAAGCATTTCTTAGATAGCATTCCGCCTGCTATGGACAACCTTCGCGACTTGATAGCAATGGGTGAGTCGGTATTCCCTTATCCATATATGATGGATATGCTCAAGCGACTTACCGAATTGCCACAGTTTGCTCATATCCAGCAGACGGCAGCAAGTAGAGCCGACGGATATAAGACAACAGATAGTAATATATATAAGGCTAACCCTTTGGATGGTCCTGCTACATTCTCTAAATATGATGGCAAAGGTCCGCTGGTGGTGAGAGTGTTTAGCTTCTCATTTCGAAAAGGTATTCCAGAGGATGAGAGTGGCAATGGAGGAGGATATGTTTTCGACTGCCGTAGCACTCACAACCCTGGACGCTATGAACCATATAAGAAGTTGACTGGCTTGGATGAACCTGTTATCCGCTTCCTCGAAGATGATGGCGAGATATTGACTTTCCTTGATAGTGTATATAAACTCGCAGATGCCCACGTAAGGAGATATATCCAACGTGGTTTCACTTCGCTGATGTTCTCGTTCGGATGTACTGGTGGTCAGCATCGTAGTGTGTATTCTGCTCAACATCTTGCAGAGCATCTTCATGAAAAGTTTGGTATAGAAGTAAGAATATGCCATCGTGAACAGAATATCCAACAAGTGCTGGAAGCTGAGTAATATGTGGAATGGAATAACAAAACTTCGTAATTGTTTTTTTATTCCATTCTTTTAAATAAATTTCTAACGCTCAAGAATACAAATATATTTGCATTCTTTTCACTTAATCGAAATTTTGCACTAACTTTGGATAAGTTAGGCTGCACTCAGGAATAATCAAAACAAAACTTCGTAATTGTTTTGTTATTCCATTCTTTTGCACTAACTTTGCAGCATGATGCAAGCAATGATTTTTGCCGCAGGGCTCGGGACACGTCTTAAACCTCTTACAGATACTATGCCAAAGGCTTTGGTAAGGGTAGGGGGTGAGCCGCTTTTGAAACATGTAATACTTAATTTGAAATCGGCAGGATTTACCAATATTGTGGTAAATGTACATCATTTTGCCTCGCAGATTGTGGATTATCTTAAAGCTAACGACAACTTTGGTTTGGATATTCATATCAGCGACGAAACAGCTATGCTACTTGATACTGGTGGTGGCATACGCAAAGCTTCACATTTCTTTTCTCCCGAAACTCCTATTCTTATTCACAACGTTGACATATTAAGCAACGTAGACCTCCGTGATTTTTATCTTTCTAATGCTGATAACGATGCAACATTGCTCGTTAGCGAAAGAAAGACAAAACGATATCTGCTCTTTGATGAAGATATGCGTATGAATGGATGGACGAATATCGAAACCAAGGAGGTGAAGGGCGAAAAGGCAATAGCGAATGGTGCTGATGCTTATAGCAAACTTGCATTTGCTGGTATACATATTATTTCCCCACGCCTATTCCCGATGATGGCATCATATCCCGAGAAATTTGGTATCATGGACTTCTATATTCGTGAATGTGGCAAAGCAAATATTATTGGGCATAAAGCCGAAGGCCTAAGACTGATGGATGTAGGCAAGGCTGAGACTATTTGCGAAGCCGAAGATTTCTTGAAGGAGTTATATAAATAAAGTGTAAGGCTACGACGACAAAGCAAATTAGAATTAATAGACCATCAATATATAATAATAGAACATGCAACAGAAAATTATCATTCTCGATTTCGGTTCACAGACCACACAGCTCATCGGACGCCGTGTGCGTGAGCTCGATACCTTCTGCGAGATACTTCCTTACAACAAGTATCCCGAAGATGACAGCGACGTGATAGGTGTTATTCTTAGCGGTTCGCCATATTCAGTTCACGACCCTGAGGCTTTCAAGGTAGACCTCTCTCGTTTTATGGGTCGTTTGCCTGTTCTTGGCATCTGCTATGGTGCACAGTTTATCTCTCATTCCCTTGGTGGAAAGGTTGAGAAGGCAGACTCTCGCGAGTATGGTCGTGCTCATCTTCAAACTGTAGACAAGACAAATCCTCTCTTCCTTGGTTTTGATGACAATTCGCAGGTTTGGATGAGTCATGGTGATACCATCACCGCAATCCCTGAGGGATTCAAGTGTATTGCTTCTACTGCCGATGTAAAATATGCCAGCTATACTAATGGTAAGGATGTATGGGCAGTACAGTTCCATCCAGAGGTGTTCCACACAGTACAGGGCACACAGTTGTTGAAGAACTTTGTTGTAGGCATCTGTGGTTCTGAGCAGAGTTGGAGCGCAGACTCTTTCGTTGACACAACAGTAGCAGAACTTAAGGCTCAGCTTGGCGACGATAAGGTTATTCTCGGTCTTTCTGGTGGTGTAGACTCATCAGTAGCAGCAGTATTGCTTCATCGTGCAATTGGCAAGAACCTTACCTGTATCTTTGTTGACCATGGCATGTTGCGCAAGAACGAGTTCCGTGATGTTATGCACGACTATGAGTGCTTGGGCTTGAATGTTATTGGTGTAGATGCAAGCGAGAAGTTCTTTGCTGACCTTGCTGGTGTAACCGATCCTGAGCAGAAGCGTAAGATTATCGGTCGCGACTTCGTAGAGGTCTTCAATGCTGAGGCTAAGAAGATTGAGGGTGCTAAGTGGCTTGCACAGGGCACTATCTATCCAGATCGTATCGAAAGCTTGAATATCACAGGAAAAGTTATCAAGAGCCATCATAACGTGGGTGGTCTTCCTAAGGAGATGCACCTTCAGCTTTGTGAGCCATTGAAATGGTTGTTCAAGGATGAGGTTCGTCGCGTAGGTCGCTCTTTGGGTATGCCTGAGCATCTTATCACACGTCATCCTTTCCCTGGTCCAGGTCTTGCAGTTCGTATTCTTGGCGATATCACTCCTGATAAGGTTCGCATTCTTCAGGATGCTGATGATATCTATATCCGCGGATTGCGCAACTATAAGGTTAAGCTTTCTGGCGAAGAAGCTCGTTTGGTTCTTGCAGCTGGCGTTCCTGCCAACATGCAGAATGGCGAGATAGAGGTTTCGCTCTACGATCAGATTTGGCAGGCTGGTACAGTATTGCTCTCTACAGTTCGTAGCGTAGGTGTTATGGGCGATGAGCGTACATACGAACATCCCGTTGCTTTGCGTGCTGTTACATCTACCGATGCTATGACAGCAGACTGGGCACATCTTCCATACGATTTTATGGCTAAGGTTAGCAACGAGATTATCAACAAGGTGCGTGGCGTAAACCGCGTATGCTATGATATCTCTTCAAAGCCACCTTCAACAATAGAGTGGGAGTAGGAAAGTGAAGAGTGAAGAACGAAGAGTGAAGAACGAAGAGTGAAGAATTCTATACTCTTTCACTCTTCCTATATAATATAAATAAGGCAGATAATCCATGCGGGTTATCTGCCTTGTTGTTTTAATAGTTATAATGCCATCTTCTTTACCTTTCGCCAATGAGCGGCATAGAGGATGAGCATCAATGTGCCTGTAATAGCCCATGATATAGGGTAAACCATCATAAGGTAGAAGAAGTCGTTGTATTGAGGTAGTATCATGAATACCCATACCATACGAAGTAGACATGTGCCGATGATGGTGATGATAGTTGGTTCAACAGACTTGCCCATACCTCGCATTGCAGAGCCCGAAATCTCGTAGGTGGCAGCAATAAACTGGAAGGCAAGAGCCGTGTGCATTCTTATGTTGCCATAGTCGATAACCGTAGGGTCGGTAGAGAATAGACTCAGCACATAGTGATACTGCCATGTGAACGACCAGTTTGCCAAAGCGCAAGTCAACGCTGCTAATCCTAAGCAAATCCAGAATACACGGTTTACACGGTCTAACTTTCCGGCACCATAGTTCTGACCTATAAACGAGATAGCGGCACCATTGAATGCTGCAATAAGGAAATAGCAATAGTATTCGAAGTTGACTGCTGCAGCCGAACCTGCTATTGCTCCATAGCCATAGCCGTTGATGGCTGTCTGCACAACAACATTAGACAACGAGAATACCATACCCTGAACTCCTGCCGGTATGCCAATCTGCAACATGCGCTTCAACTCTCGCCATTCTATATGTAGGCGCTTTAGTTGATAAGGGTCTTTTTCGTGCAACAACATGTATACTATCAAGCCTGCACTCACCGCATTAGCTATCGAAGTAGCTATAGCCACACCTGCCACACTCATGTGGAAAACGATGACGAGGACAAGATTGAGGATGGTATTCACGATTCCTGCCACCACCAATATATATAATGGTCGGCGTGTGTCGCCCATACTTCTGAATATGGCAGAGCCGAAATTGAATATCATGAAGAATGGAATACCCAAGAAATATATGCGCAGATATGTGACTGCCATATCAAGAACGTCGGGTGGGGTATCCATTAATTCCAAGATAGGACGAGCCACACATATTCCTAATACCATAAGAAACAGTCCACTCGCCACAGCCACCATGCCTACGGTGCTCACAGCATCTTGAATGCTCTTCTTGTCATTTTGTCCTATATGGTTGGATATTATCACGTTAGAACCCATCGATATGCCTACAAAGAGGTTGATGAGAAGATTTATCACAGGCGTGTTACTGCCCACAGCAGCCAAAGCCTGGCTACTTGCAAATCTTCCCACTACCGCCACATCGATAGAATTGAACAACTGCTGCAACAAGCTGCTTGCTGCCAAAGGTAGCGCAAGCATGATAATCTTCTTGAGCAGCGGCCCATTGAGCATGTCAATTTGGTATCTTGAATTGGTTGCCATATCCGAGAGTGTTATCCTTTTTTATTATTCCTCGCAAATAGCGAAATCTATTTATCTTATGAAGTTGGTCTTTACTGCAGCCTCGTGCTCAGGAAGCTCTACTCCTGCATTCTTACCAGCTTCGATACATTTCAGTAGCCATGCCATGTTGCGACCCAACTGGCGCATAACCTGCATACCCTCAAGGTCTTGCTTCACTTCCTCAGGTTTGTTGCCATGTACCTGATTCCAGTATTTAGACGATACCACAGGCATATTAGAGATAGTGAAATAGCGGTTGATATCCTCGAAAGCTCCTTGTGCACCACCACGACGACAGCTAACAACAACTGCAGCAGGCTTATTGAAGAACAAAGCTTGCTTAGAGCAGAATGCACGATCCATGAATGGCTTGATGAAGCCTGAAGGACCAGCAAAGTGTACAGGTGTGCCAAATACGAAACCATCTACTTCGCCCACCTTATCAAGGAAGGCATTCACGGTATCGTCGTTATACCAGCAACGCTTTGTAGTGCTACATTTGCCGCAACCTATGCATCCCATTATTGCTTTGTTGCCACACCAAAAATCCTCAGTCTCGATGCCGAGGCGTTCTAACTCGCTTGCTACTTCTCTAAGAGCTGTGTGAGTGCAGCCATCTTTGTGCTGACTGCCATTTACCAATAATACTTTCATTGTTTTTATTCTTTTTTAATCCTTTCAATAATGCCGTTATAGCATTTTTATTCTATCTATAGTTTCCTGATATTCTCTCATTATGCGCGACATACAGTCTGCCACACTATCTATCGACGATATGCTTGATGCAATCTGACCAATCTCTATCTCGCCATTCTCAATATCGCCCTCGAAGATACCACGCTTGGTAGACTTCTCTCCGAGCAATGCTCGCAACTCTTCGGCAGAAGCACCATTAGCTTCAGCTTCGGCAATGCGATTGAATAGTTGATTGCGGAGCAGACGCGAAGGAGCAATCTTCTTCAAACATAACATGGTATCGCCTTCGTTGGCAGATATACAAGCCAATTTGAAAGCTTCCGCAGCGCTACTCTCTTTGGTTAAAGCAAAGGCTGTACCTATCTGTACTCCCTCTGCGCCAAGTGCCATTGCTGCTACCATAGCCTGACCTGAAGCAATACCGCCAGCAGCAATAAGGGGTAGGGTAGTGGCTTTGCGAACCTGAGGAATAAGAGTCATCGTAGTAGATTCCTCTCTACCATTATGTCCGCCAGCCTCGAAACCTTCGGCAACGATAGCATCTACGCCAACCTCTTCGCATTTTTTTGCAAACTTGCTGCTCGACACTACATGTGCAACCAATATGCCATGCTCATGAAACCATTGGGTGTATTTCTTCGGACTACCAGCAGAAGTGAAGACAATCTTCACACCTTCTTCAACGATGATATCCAATAAGTTTTCCATATCAGGATACATCAACGGTATGTTAACACCCCAAGGCTTAGATGTTGCAGCCTTAGTCTTGCGAATATGTTCGCGCAGAGTGTCGGGATGCATAGAGCCTGCACCCAAGAGTCCTAAGCCTCCAGCATTGCTTACCGCAGCAGCCAGTCGCCAACCGCTACACCAAACCATTCCTCCTGCCACAATCGGAAGTTCTATTCCGAAGAGCTTGCATATTCTGTTGTTGTTCATGATTAATGTGATATGTGATTCAAAGATGTTGCTCATTATTATAATGATGCTTTGCAAAAGTAGACAAAAATGTTGAGCCAAACAAATAATGTCGTTATAATGACAGCTTTTGCTGCTATATACTTGTGAATGTCGATATAAAAAGCTACTTTTGCATTATATAAATACAACATCACATGATAAATAATGATACTGCCAACTTGCTGCGTGAGTTGGCTGAAAGATACGAAACCTCCGACTTCATAAATGGCGACCCGTCATGGTTTATGCACCAAGTTGAGGGACGCGAAAACCAAGAAGCTACAGCCTTTGTGGCTTCGTGCATAAGCTATGGTTCGCGCAAACAGTTTTTGCCAAAGATACAGCAGTTGCTCGACTTTGCCAATGGCGATATCTATGAATGGATAAAGTCAGGCGAATATGCCCATGATATTCCGTCCACCAAAGACTGTTTTTATCGCCTTTATGACTATGAGAAGATGAACTCTTTCTTTGGCATACTTCGCCACCTTATTATATTATATGGCTCGTTGGGTGAGTTTGCCCATGCAGCATCATCTAATCAATCGTCGGCAGATACTGACGTGGTGAAGGTGCTTGACGCTTTTGGTAGTTGGTTTGCTGATAGAGGAATGAAAGGTATCGTGCCGTTGCCTAAGTCGTCGTTGTGTAAACGTCCAGTGATGTTTATGCGATGGATGGTTCGTGATGCTTCGCCAGTAGACCTCGGCTTATGGGCTGACTTCATCGACAAGCGCAATCTTTATATTCCTATGGATACCCACGTGTTTCAGATGTCTACGCGCTTAGGACTCTTGACGCAGAAGACGGCTACATGGAAATCGGTAGAATTGCTGCGCCAAATAATGCTTGAAGTATTCCCCGATGATCCATCAAAAGGCGACTTTGCACTCTTTGGCTACGATGTAGATAAATAATATCCTTTCATCTATTGTTGAACATCCAACTACAATTAGTTATAAAACACGAAAAACAATGGCAAAGACATACACAACCTTCGGTTCCACCTCTTCCGACCTTCGTAGAGAAGAGTTGATACGCATGATTACTCACTCGGTAGAAAACCTCAGTTCGGCAGAGCTTGAGGCTATATACTATGATATGCTGACAAAAGACTATATTAGATAGCTTTCTCATAAAAATAATCAAGGCTTTTTATGCGACTATCCTCATAGGCTTATGCGACTATTCGCACAACCAAATACGACTAGTCGCATAAGCCGATACGACTATTCGCATAATTATATGTAAGTATAGGCATAATAAAAGGTATACACCTTTAATATTAAAAGACGTATACCTCAGTTAGAAATGTGGAAGTTCTTATTATTGCTTATTCTTTAGCAAATCGCGGATTTCCATCAATAGCTTCTCTTCTGCCGATGGCTCAGGCTTTGGAGTAGGCTTAGCTGCCTCTTCTTTCTGCTTGCGTGCCAGCTTATTAATAAACTTAACGAGCATGAAAACGCAGAATGCTATGATTACGAAGTCGAGCAGAGTCTGAATGAAATTACCATAGTTGATGGTGGCTGCAGCCATAGTTTCAACGCCAGGTATCTCTACCTGAGGCAGAGTGAACTTAAGGTCGGTGAAGTTTACACCACCAATAAGCCAGCCTATAGGAGGCATGATAATGTCGTCGACGATTGAAGACACAATTTTACCAAAAGCGCCACCGATGATAACACCGACAGCCATGTCTACTGCGTTGCCTTTAACGGCAAATGCCTTGAATTCATTTAGAAATTTTCCCATTAGTGTTTGCTTTTATGTTTCTGTTTGTAATATAGAGTTGTCAGTATGACTGTTTAAGCTTATATGAATATCAATATAACCTAAGTCTTAATGATATTTTTATATTATTTAATACATCTTTTGAATGCAAATATAGAAAATAATTTGTAACTTTGCGCTCGTAAATAAGAAAAAATGCTCAAAAGTATTGCTTTTTGAATGTTTCTGTTCGATAGCAATTGCAAAATAGTTAATTTGGGTAAAAATTATTTCAACCATTAATTTAAATATTAAACAAAATGACAAAAGTTGCTATTAACGGCTTCGGCCGTATTGGTCGTCTGGCTTTCCGTCAGATGTTTGAGGCAGAGGGTTATGAGGTAGTTGCAATCAACGACCTTACATC
>HF994052.1 GCA_000436915.1 Prevotella sp. CAG:1092
GTAAGTTGCAACCCTGCTACTCAGGCTCGCGACCTTGCCGACCTTGATATATTATATAAGGTGGCAGCCGTTCAGCCTGTCGACATGTTCCCACACACTCCACATGTAGAAAATGTGGTATTGTTGGAGAAGAAGTAATTACACTATATAATAAAATAGGCAGCATGCTCAAAATGATGATGAGCTTGCTGCCTATTTTTTTGATTATTGCTATCGCTGTTTGTTTCAAGTAGCGCTATTTCACTTCATACTTTCTTTTCTTCTTCACCGCACGATGTGGGGTTTGGCTTCCTCCACCAAACGATGTGAAGCCTGAAGCACCACGAGCCACACCACGATAGTCGGCATATCGGGCATTGATGCGGTCTACATAGTTGGCAGTTTCCGAACCTCGCATATAGCCACTCTTCACCACAGGGTCATTATAATAATGTGGAGTCTGCAAGCCGAGGATAAACTCTCTGACGTCAGCCCAACGATGCTTATTCTTACCATATTTCTCTGCCAGCGCCATGGCATCGCGCACATGATAGAAACCACCATTATATGATGCCAACACAAAGTTGATGCGCTCTTGGCGTTCTCTCACGTCCGAGAATTTGCCGTTGAGCATGGCAATATACTTACATGCAGCAGCAATATTCTTCTCAGGGTCGAACAAGTCGTTGCGCGATAGTCCCACCATGTCAGCCGTCGTAGGCATAATCTGCATTAATCCGCAAGCTCCTGCCCACGATCGTGCCTGAGGGTCGAAGGTTGATTCCTGATAGCATTGTGCCGCTATCAGTCGCCAGTCCCAACGAGCCAAAGGGGCATATTGCTGGAAATGACGGTCGTAGCGACTTATCACTCCTCCTGCCCTATTCAGCATAGGCGAAAACACACGTCGCTTCACGCTTCCCGTCGACAACAAGAAATTCTCGTCTTTCAACGTCTGCGCTATCATTCCCTGCTTAAACCATCCATTCAGCGCCTTTGCCAGTTCGCCATCCTTATCAGCCACCAGCCATCCCTTTTGTCCGCTGCTGTCGCGAACTCCAGCCATAGCCAGCTCTGCTGCCTTAGCCTTCGGAACCATATATGCCACGATGTCTGCCTCGCCATCTTTCAGGCGGCGCACCATCTCGGCAGTATCCTTGCACACGTCAACTCTCAACGACACGCCCAACTTTTGGGCAAACTTCTCTGCCAGCAGATATTGCACTCCCATACCCTTGCCATGATATTCATAGTAAGAGTCAGGACCTGTCATTGTCAACACTATCAGCTCACCATTCGTCTGTATGTCGCTCAACGAGAATGCGTCATCATCAGGAATGCTGTCGCTCCCCACCACGGTTCCCCATGGTGTGGTTTCCACTTTCGGCTGACTGTCGCATCCCGCCAACAGTAGCCAAGCCGAAGATAATATGTATAAATATCTAATATTCATATAAAGTGAGTACAAAAGTAGCACTTTATTTGCATATACAGGCTAAAAACCTTAAATTTGCAACAAATTTTATCGAATCAACATCAATTTTCAATATGTTACGAATAGCAGTACAATCAAAAGGCAGGCTTTACGACGACACCATGAACCTGCTGGCTGAAGCCGACATAAAGGTTAGTTCCAGCAAACGCACATTATTGGTGCAGAGTTCCAACTTCCCACTCGAAGTGCTTTATCTTCGCGACGATGATATTCCTCAGAGCGTAGCCAACGGAGTTGCCGACATCGGCGTAGTTGGCGAAAACGAATTTGTGGAGCGTGGCGAAGATGCACAGGTTATAGCGCATCTCGGTTTCAGCAAATGTCGCTTGTCGCTTGCTATCCCTAAGGAGACAAACTATACTGGCCTTCAATGGTTCAACAACCGCAAGATAGCCACCAGCTATCCTAACATCTTGCGCAAGTTTATGAACAAAAACGGCATCAAAACCGATATCCATGTCATCACAGGTAGCGTAGAGATTAGTCCTGGCATCGGTCTTGCTGATGGCATCTTCGACATCGTTAGCTCTGGCTCTACTCTCGTCAGCAACAACCTCAAAGAGGTGGAAGTGGTGATGCAGAGCGAGGCTTTGCTCGTGGGCAATTGGCACATGGACGACGAGAAACATCAGACTCTCAACGAGATGCTGTTCCGCTTTGAGGCTGTGCGCTCGGCTCAAGACAAGAAATATGTGATGATGAATGCTCCTAAAGACAAAATCAAGGCTATCACAGAAGTGTTGCCTGGCATCAAGAGCCCGACCATCATTCCTCTTGCCGACGACGAATGGTGCTCTATCCATACCGTGCTCGACGAGAAGCGCTTCTGGGAAATCATTGGCAAGCTGAAAGAGCTTGGCGCTCAGGGCATCCTCGTAACACCTATCGAAAAGATGATATTATAATATAAAGAAGTTATAGAAGTTATAGAAGTTAGAGAAGTTAAAACCAATAGCATTTTTGGCAAAAAAGTTTAACTACTATTAAACAACAAAGCATATGGCTTTAACTTCTTTAACTTCTTTTATTCTCTAACTTCTTAATATGCAAAACTTCTTTTATTCTCTAACTTCTCTAACTATAATAGAAATAACAACATGAACATCATAAAATATCCAATAAAAGAAGAATGGAGCAGCCTCGTAGAGCGCCCACACCTCGACACTTCGGCTCTCAACGCTACTGTCAGCGAGGTGCTCAACGATGTGCGACAAAATGGCGACGAGGCTGTGAAGAAATACGAGCTTAAATTCGACCATGCTTCTCTCTCTTCGCTTGCCGTGAGCGAAGAGGAGATTGAGCAGGCTTACAATTCTGTCGACCAAGAACTTATCGATGCTATCACCCTTGCCCACTCCAACATCTACAAATTCCACCATTCGCAGCTTTTTCATGCCGACAAGGTGGAGACTGCGCCTGGCGTAACTTGTTGGCAGAAGAGTGTAGCCATCGAAAAGGTGGGACTATACATCCCTGGTGGTACGGCTCCATTG
>HF994053.1 GCA_000436915.1 Prevotella sp. CAG:1092
CACAAGTCTTCAGCTTGTGGGTAGTTTAAACTTTTTAATTTATATTAGTGTTCTAACTTAATAACTAATAAATATTTAATCCAGTTGCATCAATTGCCAATCCCATAGGAATAAGCCCTCTATAATCAAAATGGTTTTTGATTAAATAATCTAATGCTTCTTCTGTATGTGGAAAACAACCTAATTCACAACTATTCAAGTCATTATATTCCTCTTCTTGTTCATCTGTCATGCTTGAAAGGGGGAAGAGATATGGTTTATATTCATTTGAATATATTGAGCCACCTTTTGTAGTAAAATATGCTTTGTCTGTGAAAATACCTGATAAAAGCATAACTTTGGAATTATACTTTCCATCCTCTTTAAATTCTACTTGACAAATAACATTATACGGTAGCCTTGCACAAAGGTCTTTGATTAGTAGTTCTTTATATTCTTGTGTCATATCTTAATCATCTAATATATTAAATAATACGACTTACAACACGTGCTGTTTTTTACAGTACTTGCATTCAAAAAGCCTTTTGCCAGATAAATCTTCTGGAGAAACAGGTATATAGTTGTGTCCTTTCCATAATGTACAAATAATACGTTTATAAATTAAAGGAATTATGCCATTATGTTTAATTTTTTCCCCACGAATAAAGTTGGCATTATACATTTTTCTTATTTCGGATTTATCCATTTCTATTAGAATATTGAAAAAAATTACAAAAATGATACCAATTAACATCTGCATACTTAATCCTCCTAATATCTGTAATACTTAAAGAATTATTGTTATCTGTCTAAACAATTTTCATAATCTACATTAAACTCAGTATCATTCCAATGTTCTTGTATGTATTTTACAGCTTCATCCCATTGCTACCCAATATTATTTCTTCATTATTTATTTTTAAGCATAATGTGCGACTTCAATAATTTCAAAATCTACTATATCACCATACTTAGCTTCAGTGATAAGCATACCAAAGTACTTTCCAAAATGCTCTGCAATCTCTTTAGTTGCACAACCTAAGAACCCGAAAGCAGCATAAGCACCACCCACACCATAGTCAGAGCAGAAGCCACCCAAGCCAGCACCACCCGCAATAGCGAAGCCACCAAGAATATTATATTCTTCTCCTTCACTCTTAATTTTGCCTATTACCTCCATTTTACCTGAGTTAATCTCGCTCTTATAGTAAGTAGAATTATTGGTTATAAATGGATTGTAAGGATAATAGATGTAAGAGTCTTTTGGGTCTTTTGTGAGATACAAATCCTGACCCAAGTTAAGAGCTTTTCTGATGATGTTTAACTTGAGCATAGCAGCAGAAGCCTTACTAATTGTAGCTATACTCTTTGTGATATGGAACATAGCATTATAATTAAGACCAAGAGCTTCACAAGCCTTCTTAAAGGTTGTAATGTTCCTAAAGTTGTATGTCAACTCATCTTTGTCAAAGGCTTGAAGTGCAATCTCTTTGAGTGCTTCATTTCCACTGTTAAACCACTCTTTAGCTTTATTAAGTGTAACGGTTATGTTTCTTTTTTCCATGTATCTTCTCTTTGCCGTAAAGTATATGTTGGTTAGTTAGTCTATAACGTTTCTCTTTTTCAGATAATAAATGATGGCTATAAGATTAAATATTCCTATAGCGTCATCACTACAATCATATGCAAATTCCATAATTGCAGTATCATCTGTCTTGCCACTAAGCCAATCATTTACTACTCTTGTATATTCTTTATTTTGTTCTTGATATTCCTCCAAATCTTCAAAATCGTCTTTAGTCAGAAGTTCAATGCCAAGGATGTTTACAAGAATATATTTTGCTTCTCTTATCGTAACATTTCTTTTCAAAACAAGTCCATCAATGCGATTTTTACTTGTCCCAATACATTTAATTTTTCCTAAATTAATGTTTACCATGCTTCTATCTATTTATCCTTTCTTAATATTCTTTAATGCCAAATGGTGTGCCATCAGCAAAAGTCATTACTCCGAATACATCTTTGTATGACTTATCTTCTTCTCCAATTTCATATACATCATTTATATCATCATATTTGATGTAGCT
>HF994054.1:0-19262 GCA_000436915.1 Prevotella sp. CAG:1092
TAAATCCGAAACTTTAATAAATATTTTTAATATCACTTGGTTAATCCATAAAATTATACTATCTTTTCAAACAGAGAATTATTCACTTAAACTAAATACACTATTTTATGAACTTATTAAACAATGGATTCAGCCGTTTCCTACTCTCAGGATTTGGCACAGATACAGCAGCAGGGAAAGCTCTTGGTATCTCAATTTTTCTTGTTCTTTTTGTATTTATTGTTGCCGTATATGTCATTATCGGCATAGTAAAAATCTGCAGAGGCCCGCAGATACCAAACTTCAAGAATGGTCCTTACGCTGTAAGGATAGATACTGTAGGTAATTCTTCAGACTTGTACAACCAACTGAATAGAATTACAGGCTATCGTCCTGCACTTGCAAAGAAGGTTATCGACAATGTGCCTACCCTTGCTGCAAAAGGCTTGACAAGACAAGATGCAGAAGACTTCGTGACAATTTTCGAAGCTACAGGAGCAACAGCAAGCGTTGTTGCAATGTAAAGATAAAAAAATATTGCAAAAGTAAAGAATGATTGTAGTTTCGTATGAAAACATACGGAGCTACAATCATTTTTTATATATTTATTTGTCATTTTTCATTTTATTGCATATCTTTGCATTCAAAATATCAAGGTAAACTTAATTCTTAAATAAAAAGGCAAAAAAGAGCCTTCAAATAGATAAATCACTTAACTAAATGGAATCTGAAAGAACTAATTCTGACCATCTGATAATGCAGATGAGCAACATCAAAGATGTACTCGAGACTGCTGCGATGGGAATATGGCGCATGATCTTAAAAGATGGATGTAAACCCCGCCTAAAAGCTTCAGATGAAATGCTTAAACTCTTGGGCATAGAAAAAGGCCGCCAGATGACAGAGGAAGATCTCTGCGACTGGTGGTACAAGAGAGTTTATCCAGACGACATCCACATTGCCGAAAGCTATATGAAAACATTGTCTTTGGGACAGCGTAAGGAGGTGACATATCGATGGATTCACCCAACACTTGGTGTAAGACACGTGAGATGCGGCGGCATAGGACACAAGGAAGTTGATGGCACTATAGTGATAGAGGGCTATCACTATGATATAACGGTGTACATCGAGCAAAAGATGAAAGATTCTTTCATTGCTGACGCTTTGGCTAAAACATATGCATGCTTGTTATATTTGGACTTAGAGAAAGATTGGTATACTTCTTTCTTAGGTTCAAATCCTATCTTTTTGAAATATATTCCAAAGGAGGGACATATTTCGGAAGCCATGAGGATTATACCTGAAAAGATATGTGCGCCTAACGAATATGAAAATGTGAGCAAGTTTACCGACTTAAGTACGCTAAACGAGCGCATGAAATACCACAACTCTATCTCTATTATCTTTGGAGGAGCATTTGTGAAATGGATTCGCTTTACACTCATAGTTAGCGACCGCCATAGCGACGGAACAATACACCACATGGTGGCTACGATGAAAGATATTTCGGAACTAAGAGATAAAGAGCTAAAAAGGGTTGAAGAGCTAAGAGAGAATATCGACGCTAACAAGGCGAAGACTATGATGCTCCAGAATATGACTCACGAGATAAGAACTCCACTTAACGCAATGTTTGGTTTCTCACAGTTGCTGTGTATGCCAGACACCAACGTTACGGAAGAGCAGAAGGTGGAGTATTTTAAATATAGCAGAAGTTGGAGTATTTTAAATATATCTATAATAGTTTCAACATGCTGTCGATGCTCGTTGACGATGTTATGGACATTGTAGACGCAGAGCATGGCAACTACAGAATACAGAAAAGTCCATTTATGGTGAATGATGTTTGCCGCAACGCTATGCAGATGGCAGAAATGCGACTACAGGCTGCGGTTAAGCTATATTTCACTTCGGATGTGGCAGACGATTACACGCTCAACACCGATGGAAGGCGTATACAACAGGTGCTGGTGAACTTCCTGACAAATGCTTGTAAGCATACTCAGAAGGGAGAAATCCACTTGCATGTGTCGACATCAGAAAATCCAGGACGACTAACATTCTCGGTAACAGATACAGGCGAGGGTGTAGCTCCTGAAGCAGCAAAAGATATATTCCTGCGCTATAAGAAGGCACACAACAATATTCAAGGTTCAGGAATTGGATTGCATATCTGCAGTATCATTGCAGAGAAGCTGGGAGCTGAGATAAAGCTCGACCAAAGCTATACTAATGGAGCAAGATTCCTATTTATCATTTAATCTTTCATACGAAAGAGAGTAAAAGATAAAAAAGGATAATAAAAAACAAACTATATGACTAGAAACATGTATTGGATATCAGCAGTATGCTTCGCCATAATAATGCTGGTAATATTGGTAAAAGAGAAAAGACGACATAGCAATCCGAGCAAATCGGATAGGGCGTTTTTCTTGATGATAAACTTCACACTATTCAACTGTGTGCAGGATGCGGTTTGGGGCTTATGCTACAGCCATATCATAAATAATAGTGCCGTATTCTTCGGAGCTTCTGCAGTATTCCATGTGGCATGTGTTGCTAACATGTTCTTCTGGTTGTATTTCATCCTAACATACACGAAATGTAAGGAGCCATACTGTTCGATATTATTAGGATTAGACGGCTTGCTGGTGTTGGCAGAGATTGTAATTGTGGCATTAAACTTCTCTGAGCCTTTGCTTTTCGACATTAAGGATGGTGAATATGTGGTGGGGAAGTATCGACCATTTACAATGGTGTTCCTGGACATTGTTTGTATAACTACGGGATTTTATACTGTTATAAAGATAATACGCAACCGTATATACAACAACAGCTACAACCCACGACTTTGGGCTGTGTGTGTAGCATCGCTGGTGCCGATATCCCTAAGTATATTCCAATGGCTTTATCCAGACGCACCATTATGTAGCATGGGTGATGCTATGTCGTGCTTGATACTATATATATATGTGGTGTCGTATGAGCGCGAGGGATTGCAGCATAGCAAGGAGCTATTCTTGCAGAATATGAGCCACGAAATTCGCACATCGCTGAACTCGGTATATGGTTTTGCTCAGTTGCTGAGTATGCCTAACGGCACATGGAGCGATGAGGAGCGTAACGCCTACGCCACTCATATCCACAATAGCTACAATATGCTGGACATGTTGCTCAACGACTTGATGGTGTCTACTCGCTATGACACACATAAGTATAGCGTAAAAATAAGCACTGTGAATGTGGCGACAGCTATGAAAGAAGCAATAGAGGCTATAGACGTATGCAAGCCTGCGAGTGTAGAGATTAACCTATCGTCAAACTTGCCAGAAAACTTCACCATACAGAGCGATGGACGAAGAGTGCGACAGGTGGTACAAAACATGCTCACCAATGCTTGCCAATTTATCAATAAAGGAAAGATAAATATGAAGGTTCGCATCAACGAAGACAAGAAAGTAGAGATTTCGGTTGCAGCAAATGTGCCATACTCACAGGGCAACTCGTTTTTCCATGATGTGGAACAAAGTCTGAAAGACCACAAGCAAGGCATAGGACTGCGACTAAGAATATGCCAAAAGATAGCGAAGCTCATAGGTGGCAGGGTACACCGAGATATCGGCTATACTGATGGCATAAGATATATGTTTGAACTAAGCGCTTGAGAAGGGTGAAAAAGTAAAAAGGTAAAAAAATAAAAAAAGATAGAAATAAAAAAAGATAGAAATAAAAAAAAGTGCTTACTATTTAGTTTTGATTATGAAAAAAGTAATGATGTTCCTTATGGCTGCAATGATGTTTGCAGCCTGCTCGTCGGACGATATAATCTCTGATGGGCAAACAAAGAACCAGAAGAGTACGGAAGTGTACGCAATGGGTAAGATGCTTGACGGGATAAATGGCACTCGCGCTGGTGGTTCTGCAGACTATGCGCAAAGTCGTGCTACAGAGGGGGCTAACTATGCAAATGCCTACTTCTTTATCCGCATCGATGGTCGTATACCAAAGACGGTGGGACAGTATAATCAACAAGACTATTGGCCATATAACAATGGCTCAGTATTCAATGCTGCAAACTGTGGATTGGTTGATACCAGCTATCCTTATTGGAAGCTATACAGCACCAATGGCGCAACCAGCGTACGCGAGTATCTCTACGATTCTACAGGTGAAGCTGTATCGAAGATTATCGACAAGGTACCTTCGTTTAAATCGATGATGTCGGTGAACAAGAAGGATATGGCAGATGTTGCTGCCATAGACACCACAAAATTGAAGATTATCTGGTATGTAGCTAAGTATACATATGGAAAATGGCATGTCGACGGTGTGCTCACCTTCGACCACGTGAAAGATGTAGAAGATATTCCTGGAGGCAACTATGGCGAACCTTCACTGGAAAACAAAGCCGATGAAACTCCAGTTGCAGGACTTAAAAACATAGAGGTGGACATCCACCAGCAGCAACACTCTGACTGGCAGGAAGTGAAGACCTCTGTTCATATTCGCGACCTTGTAGACAAGGTGATGGTAGAAATACCTTTAGAATATGAAAACATTGCCGAGGCTGACGACTTTGCCATCCGCACCTACGACCTCAAAATAGGTGAAAAGGTGTTTATAAATGGTTCAGAGTATGTCCTTGACAGCAAGAATCCTGTAAAGGTGACTATTGAACACAGAGCCGACAAGGCTGTGTTTACTATAACATGCACCGATGCTAAATATCTCAATGCTTTGCGCAAAGAGTATGGCGATGGTGTGACTGTGGAAATCCATACTTATCCAAAGAATCTAACTACGGAAGAGGTGTGGATGAAATTGAAGAATTCAAAGGTTAAGGTTTCTCCAGAAACTTACGAGAACCTTGTCTTTAAGGGCGCTACAAGCGCATTCTTCACAGAATAATTTAATTAATGGTACTAACAACAGGTATAGAATATCCAACAGGGCAAGGTATGGACTTTTATGGATTTGAAGTCTTGGGATTCTACTTAAAGAGATTCCTGCTCTACTATTCTGACTATGCATGGAATATCCGTCTGCTTTATGGACTGATATTCGCATGCATAGTCACTATGCTTATTCTATTTGTGTTGTTTATAAGAAAAATCCGACAAAGCCGACGTGCAAAAAAAGAGTATAACTCTGCTCGCAAGAACCTTTACGATGGCTTTTATCAGATATTGATTTCTGCCGATAAACCAAGCATAAGGGAGTTTGAAGTTGCATGCGGCACACCTATAGAAACCATACAATCATATAAAGCCGAGACTTTATCCAGGCTTATTTCGGAAATATGTATGGACTTGAGCCGCGAGCTTGGTGATATACCAAATGCAGACATCTTGTGTCAGTATACAGGCGTAAAAGCTCTATACGAGAAAAACCTTGCTACATCGAAGAATGTGCTACTGACGTTGCAGAATCTTGCAAACATGCATATTCCTGTGTCAGAGGGTTTGTTGGCTATATATATCAATTATTATGATGCCAACATTCGCCACATGGCACGTATTTGCTATGTGATATCGTCGAATGCCGAACCATACCAATATTTCCTTGAGGAGTTTAACGATAAGTTGGGACTGTGGCGAATAATGATGCTACACCGCTTATTTGCGTGGGCTACTGCCAACGAACGCCAGATGCCTCAATTCCTGGTTCTTGCAAAGAAGGTGAAGAACGAGGAATCGGTGGCTTTCCTTATTCAAGAAACAGCATACTGGGGTAACGAAAAGGAGAAGGCTACGCTGCATGAATGGTTCTTGTCGCCTAACTATAAATATCGTACGGCAGCACTGCATGCGGTCGCTATATTGCGTGACACCAATCAGGAGCAAGCAGCGATAGACTCCTACGAACAACAGCCTGAACATATCAGACAAGAGGTGCTAAGGGCTGTGTATGCCATAAACTCAGGAAACCACACCGACTTTTTTGTGAATGCTTATCATACATCAACATCGAAGATTACTCGGGAGGTTGCACTGACATGCCTATACACCTATGGTCATGACGGCAGACGGACTTTCGAACTGTTGAGAGATGAATATATAAGAGCAAACACAGACCGTACGCTGATGGATCAGATAGATTCTATGGGAGTACTTAATCAAATGAGAATGCTATAACCGTTATGTGGTATTTTTTACTATATTTCTTTGGATATGCCATCTTCGCTTATTCGCTATTGCTATTGGCGTCGTATGTGATGTTGTTGATATTCTCATATCAATACAGCACAGGATGTAAGCAATGGTCGGACGACTATATCCGCCACATGGTACAGAGTTCCCCTTACGTTCCCGGCATTTCTATTGTTGCACCGGCATATAACGAAGAGAAGACTATCATCGACAATGTGCAATCGCTATTAAGGATGGACTATCCTAACTTTGAGGTTTGTATCGTCAACGATGGTAGTAAGGACAAGACTTTGGAACTGCTCATCGACACTTTCGACTTGGTAGAGGTGCCATTCGAATATGTAGAGAAGGTACATTGTGCACCATTCAAACGACTTTTTAAATCAACAAATCTCAACTATGCTAAGCTTATCGTGGTTGACAAAGTGAATGGTGGAACTAAGGCTGACGCTGTGAATGCAGGACTGAATGTTATCGACAACCCTTATTTCATCAATACCGACGTAGACTGTATTTTGTCGAAAGACGCTATGTACCAATGCGTGTTCCCCGTGATTACCGACGAAAGCATTATTGCCGTATCAGGAACCATGTCGATGAGTAATGGTTCTACCATCGACAATGGAGAGTTGGTAGACATACGACCATCAAACCGTCCAATACCTTTGTTCCAGGATTTGGAGTATAAGCGATCATTCCTTGTGGGCAAGATGGGATGGAGTAAGATAAACGCCATGAACAATGTGTCGGGAGGTTATGGTTTGTTCTCTACTGAGGTGGTTAGAGATGCAGGTGGATATAGTAGCACATCATTTGCCGAGGATATGGATATGCTGACACGAATGATAGCATATTGCTGCGATTTTAAACGCAAATATAAAGTTGTTCAGATACCACACAACTGCTGTTGGACTGAGGGTCCATCAAATCTACGAATGCTCTATCGTCAGCGTGTGCGCTGGGGACGAGGATTGATACAGCTGATGTGGGAACATCGCCGATTAATACTGAATAGAAAATATAAAAGATTGGGACTCATCACGATGGTATACACCTTTCTATTTGAGTTTATGGCTCCTATCATCGAGATTTCAGGTTTGCTGTTTATGATATACCTCATCTTTAATGGTGGTATAAACTGGGACACATTCTTTGTAACATTCTTTGCGATATATACTTTCAGCTTTATGCTCTCTACCTTTGTTGTGTTCTACGATTTCATCTTGGGAACATCATACACCAGCATCAGAAGCTATCTGAAACTGCTGGTGGCAGCAGCGTTGGAGCCTATAGTATATCATCCGATAATCGTAGTATGCTCTGTTGTAGGATATATTAAGTTCATAACTCGCCAAAAGGCTGTATGGAAATCTATGGAGCGTACGGGCATGAAGCGTGCTAACTCTGCAGCAACACCAAAGACTGGAACTGCATAGGAAAATAAAAGAAAGACGAAACATGAGAATTGCTTTTATATATAGATGGTGCATAATATTGATGCTGAGCTTGATGGTTCAGCCAATGTTGGCACAAAACCAAAAGAATAGTAGGCGTAATGATAATTATACGCCTACTAAGAAAGGTACGCCCGGATATTATGACTATACTGTGCGCCATCTATTCAAACAAGGACTTTGGGGCTCTGGCAAGAAGTTGCTTGACGAAGGACTTAGCAAATACGAAACTGTTTGGTCACTAAACGAACTTATGGGCTCATATTGGTTGCACTATAAGAAATATGACAGGGCTCGCTATTTCCTTATTCGTTCATTGCGCGACGATAACAAGAATCCACAGACATTGCAGATGCTGATGAAGGTGGAGGAGATGACACACCACTACAGCTCGGCTATTGTTTATTGCAACCAACTACTTGAGTTGGCACCTTATGAATACAATCTATGGCGAAAGAAAATAGAGCTATACAGGCTGCAAGGAAATAATGTAGAGGCTACAAAAATGCTAAAGCGATTAGCTGAGATTTATCCTGAACGAGAGGAGGTGAGACGCGAGATTGCAGGCGACTACGAAGCACGATATCGCAAATTCAGAGAAAAGAGGAATATTGCAGGACAGGAAGAGATGCTGAGAGAACTGATAAAATTGGTTCCAAAGGATGCTGAATTCCAGATGGCTTTATGCAATTTGCTGATACAATCGGGACGTATGGAAGAAGCATTGGATGTGGCTGGTCATGCTGCTACCGTGGTGACTTATCCATACCCTTTTGTAGAAAAGAAAGCATCGATACTTGGTGACATGTCAAGATATGGTGAGGCTTTATCGTATGTAAGGACGGTGCAAAGAACTATCCCTGCACTTGCTCCAAGCTATGGAAAATTGAATGGACTAAGAAGCAACCTTGAGAGAGAACAAGCACGCATAGCTGCACAAAACGATCCTTATACAGCCTATGGCAGACTATATGAGAAAGAACATTCTGAGGAGGCTCTGACATATCTGCTCAATACATCTATGTCGCGTGGATATCTTGATGATGCTCTGATGTATATCCGTGAGGCTCGCCGCAGACGTGGCGACTCTCAAAACTTGATGTATAGGGAGTATGTTGTGCAGCGACGTTTGGGTAATACAAGAGCGGCAACAGCGATGTTGGAGAAGATTCACTCAAGATGGCCTGATAATGAGGACGCAAACGAGGAACTATGCTCTATACGCATGGAGGAAGTGCGCCACATGATGGACTTAAAGCAATGGGACGAGGCTGCAACATTGTTGGAGAAACTGGAGACATACAAGGTGGATAGCGAAACCAAAGATGCTATAGAACGCAGGCTCTTCACATGCTATGTGAATGCTGGCTACCGCCAAAAGGCGCTGATGCAGCTCGACAAGATTAGCAACAATCAGGAGATGACGGCTGAACTATATGAGGAAATAATGATGCCGTATATCAAACAGCTTATAAGCAATGGTATGATGCATAAGGCTCAAGAGGAGATACAGAAGGTACTCGATAAGGGGCATCCGTCTGCCGACATTCTGAGTATGGCAATTTCTACAGAACTGGTACTTAAAAACAACGAGAAGGCTCGCGAGCTGGTAGAAAAAGGTAAGAGGCTTTATCCCGACAATCCTTTCTTCCTACTAAAGGATGCTCAGCTAACGGCTGCAGAAGGCAACTATGCTAAAGCCTACGAGATGTTGCACGATATGGTAGACACCTACATTGGCGACACTGCAATGGTGAAGGCTTATGCAGGCTGTTGCGAAGAGTTGGCAATGAACTATGCTAACGCTTCGGGATATGAAGCTGCGCTGAAACTTATCGACGAAGGATTGGAATATAATCCTAAAAGCCAATCATTGATATTGGCAAAGTCGATGGTTTACGAGAAGATGAAGGATTGGGAGAAGGCTATCGACACCTACAAGCTATATCACCCTACATATGGCGAGATACATGAATACTATCTCCGCATGGAGGCACTGAAACGCCATTTGCTTAAGCACCTTGTTACCATAGACTATCAGAGAGCACGACCATCAAGCGAGGATAATATCACATCGCAAGCCACAGTGTCGTATTCACGAATTCTTAAAAACAACACCTATACTATGAGCATGGTATATGTAGGTAGAGATGGTTTGACTACAGCAACAGACTCTACAGAAGCAGAAGGCGGTAGTGGCATACAGATGGTTGGAGAATGGCAACACAAATGGGACGAGCGATTCACATCAAGCATCTCGGCAGGTGTGGCAACAAGGTTCTTACCTCGAATTAAGCTTGGCATCGGCGGAAACTATGAATTTGATAACGACTGGACAGGAAGGGCAGATATATCATACCGCTTGATAGGTCAGAATAACAAGACATCGCTGATAGGTGCAGGCATTGGCGCAACAAAGGATATCGAACCGTTTAGTTTGGGGGCAGATGTTCGAGCATTCTTTATGACAGGCAAAGATACTGAACTACTCAGCAATAAGCTATTTGTGAATGGCGGTGTTACGGCAAGATGCTTCCCTATAGAGGGCAACCGCTCTAACTTCTTTGTAACTGGAAGTGTGGGTAATGCACCAGAACTATCGCTGATAGACAACTCCATGCCTGTGAAGTTTAACCAGCTAAACACCATGTTGGGCTGTGGTGGACTATATGTAATAAACTCCATGATAGACTTTGGCATATCTGGCACATGGTACAACATGGCAATTTCTACCAAAGAGATAAAAATGTTTGGAGAAGATACTATGCTGGTGAAAAATGGTGGCAAGAGTAAGAACTATTTATATTTAGATGCATATGTTACGATACATTTCTAAAGGAATGGCAGCTCTCGCAACAGCTCTAATCATAGGTGGCTGTTCGAGCACAGCACAAACTAACGTGGAGCTGCCACTATCGGAATATCATGGACTATACACTCCTTCAAACACGAAGGAGGTGCAGGAAGCTATGCACACAAACCATCCAGACTACGACTGGGGATTATGGGGGCACAACCTCGTGAAGGTGATAAAAGACGAGATTAAAGACGAGATGTATGCCACCATAGACGGCAAGAAGAATACCAAACAGCTATGCTTCTCAAGCAACGCACTATATGATGTGGTGCGCAACTATATCATCGACCAATACGGATATGGCAATGATAACTACAGCGAACGCATAAGCATAATGCCAATGGACAACAAGATGGCTTGCACTTGTAAGAGATGTAAAGCAAAGGGCAACACTGCTGATAATGCCACTCCTGCTGTGACAGCATTCGTAACAAAGCTCGCAAAGGAGTTTCCGCGTCATCATTTCTTCACCTCAGCTTATCACACTACAAAGCAGGCTCCTACCACTACCCTACCTGAGAATGTGGGCGTATTTATATCCAGTTTCCCACTACCTGTACAGGTAGACTTTAGTAAGAGCAGAGGATATAAGGAGTTTCAGACAATGGTAAAGGCATGGAAAGAGAAATGCCAACGAATATATGTGTGGGACTATGAGCGCAACTTCGATGACTATCTGTCGCCATTCCCTTGTTTGCTCTCTATGCAGTCGCGATTGCAACTATATAGCCAACTTGGAGTGTTGGGCGTATTCTTCAATGGTAGTGGTGACGACTATTCTGCCTTCGACGATATGCAAACGCAGGTATTGGCTATGATGATGGATAATCCTGATATAAACGTTCATGACGCCATTAGCAACTATTTCAAGGAGCACTATCCTATCACCGCACCAATATTAACAAAATATTATTGGGCATTGGAGCAACGCACCAAGAAAACCAACCATGAGCTGCCACTATATGGCAGCATGAAAGAAATGTGCGAAGCATATCTCAACGTAGACGAGTTTGTTGACTTCCGCAGAAAGCTCGATGCTGCAAGCAAGCAGACAATGGGCGACGAACGCAAACGACTAAACATATTGCTAACATCGCTTGCATATACACAGCTTGAAATGTATCGTTGTGGACTCCTGACAAAAGACGAGGAGATGGCAAACGAGATGAAGGAGATACTAAAAGGACATAGTGAAATAAAAGGTATGAGAAACCGTGATGAGGTGGGACATACTATTGAAGAATATTTGAAACTATGGAAATAAAGGCAAAGAATATAGCACGAAATAGCATCGGTATTGCGGTAGTACTGATGGTAGGAATATTGTCGCTAACATCATGCCACAAGAGACTTGAGCCTACAGCTATACAGATAGACGACTCAATACGCCATTATCCAGCTACCATCCTTGGCGACGATTTAGAAATGGTATATGTGGTTCGCAACATAGGCAAAGACATGCTCATGATAAGCGATATACAGCCTGCGGTGCCAACAATAGAAGTTGACAAAGCTAATGTCGATATGATACCACCTGGCGAAGAGGCGGCGCTGAAGTTTATATATCATTCAGATAAAAACATAGGACTGGCACGACATATCATCCGAATATTCGGTAATATATACCCTTCGGGAGTAGCACAGATAATCTTTGATACGCATGTGGTAAGACCTTCGATAGATTTATCTGACTATGAGGAATATTATCACGAACAACTAAAGAATGATGGTGAAAATACCCTCGATGAAAGAAAAGGCGCAAAAGAATATATCACTGATACCAAAACAGATGGTACAGACAAGATAAACGACAGAAATCGATATACCGATTATCCTATGGAATAAAAATAATAATGAATAAATAACTAAACCATATATATTATGAAACAAATTGCAGGAATTGATACAAACAATTTTAAATTGCTTTTGGTTGATGATATACCATTAAACTTGATTCTGCTCGAGAAGATGCTCCGACCATACGAGTTTCAAATATCAAAGGCTCACAATGGTCGTGAGGCTTTGCAGTTAATACAAGAGACGCAAGACACACCAGACGCCTTCGATTTAGCTATCGTAGACTTGATGATGCCCGAGATTGATGGCTATCAGGTAATAGAAAGCGTGAGAAAAGGATGCTATAACGACGAATTCAAAATCAACGCTAAAGATAAAGAACAATTTCCACTGATAATACTTTCGGGAATGAACTTTAACGACGACATCACCAAGGGCTTGTCGATGGGAGCTAACCAGTTCCTCACAAAGCCTGTGGTAATGGAACGATTGTATACTGCCGTTACCGAAGAACTAACAAAGAAAGTTCAGACAGGACAATGATATTTGTCTTGCAAGACAATAAAACTTCAATTTGCCGATAATAAGAACCGCGTACACTCGCAGCAGGATTATGCTGAGAATGTACGCGGCATTTTATTACTTCATCCGTAGAGAAAGTATTACCAAGCTACGCTCATACCTATGGCTACGCTGGAGTTTGTAAAGAGAGGTATACCATTCTTACTGAATGAACCCAAGACCTGGTCCATAGAAATATAGAAATTGTCCCGAACTGGGGTATGTTTAGATAGAAAATTATATATTCTGATGATCATTTCTGATAACACAATAAAAGGGCCGCTACGCTTAGTGCGTTGCGACCCTTTTATGTGTATATATATAATAAGGTGTTAAACCCTATATATATAATAAGGTGTCTAATTATGCTTCTGCAACTTCTTCCTTAATCTTACGACCCATTACGAGGTAAGCGATAGGAGAAGCGATGAAGATAGAACTCAAGGTACCGAATACTACACCCAATGTCATCGCAAATGCGAATGGCTGGATGCTCTTACCACCAAGGAAGAGGATGCACAACAATACGATCAATGTAGAGAGAGATGTATTGATGGTACGTGCAAGAGTCTGGTTTATAGAGTCGTTGAATACCTTCTGGATATCCTGCTTAGGATGTAGACGGAGGTTCTCACGAATACGGTCGAATACAACCACCTTATCGTTGATAGAATAACCGATAACGGTAAGGATAGCTCCGATGAATGTCTGGTCAACCTCGAGAGAGAATGGAAGAACACCCTGGAGGAGTGAGAACAAACCTATTACTACCAATGCATCCAATGCCAAAGCTACGGTAGAACCGATAGAGAAGGCTACGTTGCGGAAACGTACAAGGATGTAGAGGAAGATTGCAGCCAAAGCGATGATGACGCTTATGATAGCACCATTTGTGATATCCTTAGCTACAGAAGGACCTACCTTAGAACTGCTGATGATAGAACCACCCTGACGGATGTCTGGGTTCTTGAAGTCCTCAACACTCTTCTGAGAAACGAGGTTAGCCTTCTTCAAAGCATTGTAGAGGATGGTCTCTGCCTCGTCGTCAACAGCAGGATTGTTAGATTCAATCTTATAGTTGGTAGAGATACGGATAGTCTTGTTGTCAGTACCAAGTGAGAGAGCACCTGTTGTACAATCAGGGAAAGCCTCAGCAATGATGCCACGTACATCCTCAGGCTGTACGCTCTTCTCGAACTGTACTACATAGTTACGACCACCAGTGAAGTCGATGCTCTGTGCCAAACCACGTACGAAGAAGCTTACGATGAAGATTACTACAGCTGCGATAGCTATAGTGAATGTCTTCTTGTACATAGCCATGAACTTGTACTTAGTACCCTGCATCAAGTTGCGTGAGAATGGAGTTGTGAAAGTCTCCTTAAGCCACTTGTCTTTGCTGAGCTTCTTTTCCCATACAAGGCGTGTGAGGTAAACAGCACTGAAGAATGAGCAAACGATACCAATCATCCATGTGGTAGCGAAACCACGGATAGGACCTGTACCAAATGCATAGAGGATGATACCTGTAAGCAATGATGTGAAGTTAGAGTCGAAGATAGCAGAGAAAGCGTTGCTGTAACCAGCAGCTACGGCCTCCTTGATTCCCTTACCAGCCTTGAGCTCTTCCTTAGTACGCTCATAGATAAGCACGTTAGCGTCGACCGCAGTACCCAATGACAATACCATACCGGCAATACCACTCATGGTAAGCGCAGCCTGGAACGAGGTAAGAATACCGAGGGTGAAGAAGAGGTTGACGAGAAGTGCGCAGTTTGCCAACATACCTGGTACGAAGCTATACATGAGAACCATGTAAACCATCAATACGATGAAGGCAATAACGAATGAGATAACACCCTGCTGGATAGACTGAGCACCGAGGGTAGGACCTACAACCTCTTCCTGTACGATACGTGCAGGTGCTGGCATACGACCAGACTTCAAGGTGTTAGCCAAGTCCTTAGTATCTTCGATGGTGAAGCTTCCTGTGATAGAAGACTGTCCACCAGTAATCTCACCATTTACACGAGGAGCTGAGTAAACAACACCATCGAGAACGATAGCGATAGCCTTGTCGATGTTAGCCTTTGTGAGGGCTGCCCAACGACGAGCACCATCAGTATTCATGGTCATGCTAACCTGTGGCTGACCTGTAACCTGATCAAACTGGTCCTTAGCGTCGGTGATAACATCACCCTCGAGAGGAGCACGACCTGTAGTTGTAGTAACCTTCAAAGCGTAGAGCTCGAAGATGTTCTTTACAGAAAGTCCATCAGCAGGCTTAGCACCCCAAAGAAGCTTAACGTCAGAAGGAAGAACCTGCTTAGCAAGCTTAGAGTAGATGAGCTTATTGATAGCAGCTGTATCGCGAACGCTTGCATAACCTACGAGGGCAAGTGAGTTGCCGTTAGTGGTCTGAAGCATAGCGAGCAAAGGATGCTGCTTCTTAGCTGCTGCGAGCTGAGCCTCTGGAGTAGCCTTTACATCAGCCTTCTTTGTATCTTTCTTAATATGGAACTTGCTCTTTGGAGCCTCCTTTACGGCAGCTGTAGTGTCAGCCTTAGCAGCTGCAGTAGTATCAGCCTTAGTCTCTTCCTCGCCACCATTAGCCAACTGGCTGTCGAGCTGAACGAGGTAAGGGATAATCTCCTGAGCATTGTATGTCTCCCAGAATTCGAGGTTTGCGCTACCCTGAAGGAGCTTACGCATACGCTCTGGCTCGCTGATACCAGGCATTTCAACCATGATACGGCCTTCCTGACCTTCGAGCTTCTGGATGTTTGGCTGTACAACACCGAACTTGTCGATACGAGTACGAACAACGTTGAATGAGTTGTCGATAGCAGCAGAAACCTCTGCACGAATAGCCTTCTCTACTTCAGCGTCTGAGCTCTGTGGGTTTACTTTGCCCTGAAGCTGCTGAGTAGCGAAGATTTCTGCCAACTTGTGACCAGGAGCATTCTTGTGGTAAGCGTCGATGAAAAGAGTGATGAAATCATCCTGGCTCTTCTCCTCTTCGGCTCTTGCCTGCTCCATAGCTTTTGTGAAAGCCACGTCAGTCTTGTGGTCTGCCAATGTTTCTACTACGTCTGGAACGGAAATCTCAAGGATGACGTTCATACCGCCCTTGAGGTCAAGTCCAAGACCGATCTTAGTTTCCAAGCACTTCTGGTAAGAGTAGATACCCAAATACTTCACAGAGTCCTTATAATCCTGCTGTGCGATAGGATCCTTAATCTTAGCAGCCTCGCTGTCATAGTAGTAAGTGGCAGCAGAGAAAGACAAATAGAAGATGCTTGCAAGCGTCAATAAGACGGCTGTTACAATTACAATTCCTTTGTTTTGCATTTTGATTGTTGTTTATTTATTTATGATTTTTGTTTCTGTTTAAGCGTGTCTTGGTGTAGTTTGATACAGTATGCCTCTGTTAAAAAACACTATAAGACGTGCAAAGATAATATTTTTTTCACACTTTGGAAAATTATTCCCTGTTTATTATTCATTTTTTAAGCATTTCACCTCTTTTTTAGCCAGCAAACGATTGGATAATGGTCGCTTGTGGCAATTTTGTTGTCTACTATACATTTCAAAGGTTCTAAATCGGTGGAACAGAAAATGTTATCTATCCTCACATAGAAGCCGCCTTTGTGGTAGCTGATGCCTGGACCGTTTCCTGCAGTTACATAGCAGTCGGTGAGCTTGTTAGCAATAGTCTGATGGGTATAAGAGTTAGGGCCATCATTAAAGTCGCCACAACAAATCATTGTAGTACCGCGATGGTTGGCAATAAACTCTGCCACAGCTTCTGCCTGTGGTGCTCGCTTAAGGGTGGCTTCCTTGAGTTTAGTGTATAGTAGCTTGGATGTTGTCTCCACGCTATCTGTGGCATAATCACCCTTCACCATGTGTTTGAAATGAGCTTTATCGTCAGCATCAAGACCCGTGGTCTCAAAATGGGCATTAACAACAATAACCGTATCGCCATCGACATTGAGCCATACCGCACCAGCAATATTACCTCTCGATTCAAATGGTATGCGTTCTTTCTTCAAAATAGGGTATTTGCTATAGAAAGCCAACACATCGCCACTATTTTCTTTCTTCAATGTGTCGCGATATTGATAAAGAGGTAAAATGGTGTCTTGTATTTCCTTATTGGCAAGTGAAGCTTCACCAGCCTCTTGCAAGCACACAATATCGGCACCCTGTTCGGCAATATATGCAGGAATAGAATAATCATCGTCGCCGTGACCAAAAAAGCCAAAGCCCCAGACATTATACGACAATACTTTAAGATTAGACTTTGCAGTATCGTCAGTAAGATTTATAGGACAATAGTTGCGAGTGGGAAGAAATCCGAATACAAAGCCAAGTAGCGGAATTACCACCCATCTAATCTTTACGAAACACCAAAAGATAAGGAACAAAAGATTAAAAATTAGGAAGACAGGATATGCCAAGCCTGCATTAGCAAACAGGTGGAACGACTGAGGGTTCACTCTGTCGCTATAACCTATTAATAGCATAATGATGACAGTAGCAACATTTGCTCCTGCCATCATCTGAAATATCATATTCTTGAGTTTACTAATCATTATTTTCTTTTCTGCTCAAAAAGAGTGTTTTTCTCTTCTTTTGTTAGGCTCTCATAGCCGCTTTTTCTCACTTTGTCCAAGATGCGGTCTACCTCCTCTTGCTTAGCTCTTTGACGTGCATTATAGTCCCAGTCGCTATTGCCTGTATAATTAGAGCCACTATTATTTCCTGCCTTCTTTTGATTATGCGCCTCCCACTTTGTGCGCATATTGTCAAAGAAGCTTGAACCGTTATTGATATTATATCTACCGCCTCCATTCGATTGCTTTCTCCAATATCTGATGAGGAAGAAACCGAATATCATACCTCCAAGGTGGGCAAGGTGGGCAACATGGTCGCCTGGTGTGGCAAGGGCAGAGAACAATTCAATACCAGCATATCCTATCACAAACCATTTTGCTTTGATAGGAATAGGCAATGGAAAAATGAATATACGCTCTTCAGGGAAAAGCATACCAAAAGCCAACAATATAGAATAAATGGCTCCAGAAGCTCCTACCGTGGTGAGTCCATTAAGTTGATGCGACAATTTAGACATCCATCCAAATGCCTCAAATACTCCCATTGGCTGCTGAGCGTTGAACTCTAAATATACAGAGAAGAATTGTGCTATCTCTTGCAGCATTCCAGCACCGACACCACAGAAAATGTAATAAAAAAGAAACTTCTTTGGTCCCCATACATTCTCAACCACACAACCAAACATCCACAATGCAAACATATTGAACAAGATGTGCTCAAAGTTGGCATGCATAAACATATATGTCACGAGTTGGTATACTTGAAAGTCGGAAGCCATAAAGAAATGCAGACCTAACAGATTGTTAAGGTCTACGCCCATAGCTCCTTTCAAAACATACATAGCAAGAAACGCTAATATGTTGATGATGAGAAGATTCTTTGTTATTGTTGGTATATTGCGCATAAACTTATAAATTCAATTGCTAAATGATGTTTTTTATTTTATGGCTGCAAAAGTACTAAAAAAACTCTGTTATTCAGCACATTTACAAGCCTTTTAAGGCAAAAATTCATTATTTATATCTAATTATATCATTTTTTTTAGAATTTTGTTTGATTTATGAAAAGAATAAACTATATTTGTCAGCAGAATATAGAACAAACCAAATAATTATCAATTTTACATTTACAAAATTATGAACAAGACTGAATTAATCGACAGCATCGCAGCTTCTGCAGGTATTAGCAAGGCTGATGCAAAAAAGGCTTTGGACGCAACAACTGAGGCTATCAAGAACGCACTCGTAGCAGGTGATAAGGTACAGCTCGTAGGTTTCGGTACATTCGCTGTAACAGAGCGCCCTGCTCGTCAGGGTATCAACCCAAGAACAAAGGAGACTATCACTATCGAGGCAAAGAAGGTTGCTAAGTTCAAGGCTGGTGCAGAATTGGCTAACGCCCTCTAATAATTCCGCAATTTTTTTTACTTACATAAAAAGGACATGCCGCAATGGCATGTCCTTTTTTTATTGTGCTATATTTAAGCGTTTATTACTTTGGCTGCTTACCGATATATGCGAGGATACCACCATCAACATACAATATGTGACCATTGACAGCATCAGAAGCCTTAGAAGCCAAGAATACTGCAGGACCACCAAGTTCAGAAGGATCGAGCCAGCGACCAGCTGGAGTCTTAGCGCAGATGAAGCTATCGAATGGGTGACGGCTACCGTCTGGCTGACGCTCACGAAGAGGAGCTGTCTGAGGAGTAGCGATGTAGCCAGGGCCAATACCATTACACTGGATGTTGTACTCACCATACTCAGAGCAGATGTTGCGAGTAAGCATCTTCAAACCACCCTTAGCAGCTGCGTATGCAGAAACAGTCTCACGACCAAG
>HF994054.1:19331-20739 GCA_000436915.1 Prevotella sp. CAG:1092
CCATCATCTCAGGGATAACAGCGCTTGAGCAGATGAATGGACCTACGAGGTCGATATCGATAACCTGCTGGAATTCAGCACGCTTCATCTCGTGCATAGGAATACGCTTGATGATACCTGCGTTGTTTACCAAGATATCGATCTGACCAACTTCCTCGTGGATAGTCTTTACGAGTTCAGCAACCTGCTCCTCGTTTGTAACGTCACAAACGTAACCCTTTACATTCTCGATACCTGCTGCTTTGTAAGCTGCGAGACCACGATCAACGAGCTCCTGCTTGATGTCGTTGAAGACGATTGTTTTGATACCAGCAGCAGCGAAAGCTGACGCAATGTTGAAACCGATACCATAAGAGGCACCTGTAATCCAGGCATTCTTGCCCTCAAGTGAAAAATCTTTTAAACTTGTCATTGTTTTATATTTTAGTTAATCCAAAAACGGCATTTTTAGGTCTTTTATTTATAATTATTGATGTCAAGCTATTCTATTGGCTAAGCCCAACTCTAAATTATTATTTCAAGTCTGTGATTGCAAAGAAGTCTTGGTCGCCATAATCAAGGTTTTCGCCTCCCATACCCCAAATAAAAGTATAGTTATGTGTAGCTGCTGCAGAGTGGATGCTCCATTCTGGTGAAAGCACAGCCTCATTGGTCTTCATCCAAATATGGCGTGTTTCTTGTGGCTCGCCCATAAAATGGCAGACTGCTTGGTCTTCAGGCATATCGAAATAGAAATAAGCTTCCATACGACGGCTATGAACATGCGCAGGCATTGTGTTCCATACAGAGCCTGGTGCAAGTTCGGTCATTCCCATCTGTAGCTGACATGTTGGCAACACCTGGTTTACTATCATCTTATTGATAGTACGCTCGTTAGATGTCTCCAATGCTCCCATCTTAACGCTTACTGCATCAGCCTTAGTGATTTTCTTACACGGGAATGAAGTATGAGCCACAGCACTATTGAAATATAGTTTTGCAGGATTTGCCTTATCTTCGCTTTCGAAGACTACATTTCTGTCACCACTTCCAATATACAAAGCCTCTTTGAAAGCAAGCGAGAATGTTTTGTCGTCAACTTTCACAATAGCATTACCGCCACCTACGTTAAAAATGCCGACTTCACGACGTGTAGTAAAATAAGGAGCTTTTAATGGGTCGATAGCTTCAAGAAGTAAAGCCTCATCTGTAGGCATAGCACCACCAACAACCATACGGTCGTACATAGAATAAACCATATTAACCTCATCTTTAACAAAGAGATTTTCTATAAGGAAATCCTTGCGCAAGCGTGTGGTATCATAAGATTTTGCATCTACAGGATGTGCTGCATAACGTAGTTCGTAATTAGTAATCATTGTATTATTTATTAGGTTTTGCAAAGACAAGAATACTCAAAAAAAGCATC
>HF994055.1 GCA_000436915.1 Prevotella sp. CAG:1092
TATTTCAGGTCTCTTTTTGACACTTATACCCACATTTTTAGCTTTTCATATTTTTGGTATATATTGCAGTCTATTAAAATAGAATCTTTTTTATAAATAGAGAATTATGATTACAAGTATAATATTCGGAATTATATCAGGCTTTATTGCATGCAAACTAACTAAAAGAGATGGCAAGGGATGTATAGTAGACCTCATTCTTGGCATAGTAGGTGGTATAGTTGGAGGTTGGGTTTTTGGACTCCTCGGCATCCATGCCGTTTCACTCTTTGGCGAAATGGTATCAGCCGTTGTTGGAGCCATTATTGTACTTTGGGTATGTAACAAGCTTTTTTAGTTACCCAACGATTTGTTGCAAAAAAATGTAAAAAAGTTGGTTGCAAATGAAACGCTTTGCACACTTTTTACGTCTAATAGTTTGAAGAGGGTAAAAACCATATTCACTTACACAAAATTATAAACTTAAAAATTACAGATTATGAAAAGAACTATCAAAACTTTGCTTATTGTCATTTGTTGTTTTGTATCATGTAATATTATAGCAAATGCAGGTAACGATAAGCCTATCGCAGTAAATGCGCTTCCTGTTAAGGCACAATCTTTGCTAAACAACGATTTTAAAAACCAAAAGGTGATGCTTGCAACTATCGAGTCTGGAGTTGTAAAAAAGAGCTATGATGTGGTTTTGGAAAATGGAACCAAGATTGAGTTCGACAAGAAAGGAAATATTACAGAGATTGATTGCAAGAAAGCTGTTGTGCCTGCACGATTTATTCCACAACCCATAAAAAACTATTTGAAGGCAAATTATCCAGGACAAGCTGTTAAGAAGATTGAAATAAATAAAAATGAATACGAGATAGAATTGGCAAATGGTTTAGATTTAACTTTCAACAAACATTTCAAATTAATTGATATTGACTAATTAGCTTTTCCTACATATACCCGCACTCTCCGTAGTTGAGGTGACATAGAAAAATATTCCCCATCATTTTTCCAACAAGGTGATTAATGGTGGGGATTTATTGTCACGGCAATTTAATCAAACTTATATCACGATTTTAAGTCTATTAAACCTTAATTCCGCAACACTTTGATTTAAC
>HF994056.1:0-4814 GCA_000436915.1 Prevotella sp. CAG:1092
CATTAGACTTTTAGCGGACACCAATAATTTTATTTAAAGTCAAGAAATATAGCTCTTTATGAAAATAATTGATTCCATTATTGTTTTTTTAGATTTTTTATATTACCTTTGTGGCGTTGAAATATAATAATATATGGATAATAATAAATTAGTTCCAGACTACATTTTTGAATCGAGCTGGGAGGTTTGTAATAAAGTAGGAGGTATATATACAGTTCTTTCTACACGAGCAAACACTTTGCAATCTATGATTAAAGACCATGTGATATTTATAGGTCCAGATTGCTGGGGTGACAAACCTTGCCCTTATTTTGATGAAGACACAACTCTTTTTACAGAGTGGAGAAAATCTCTAGCTAACACATGTTTGAAACTTAAAATAGGACGTTGGACAATCCCAGGTTCTCCAATTTCTATTCTTGTAGATTTCAATTGTTTTTATGAGCAAAAGGATGATATTTATTCTCGTTTATGGGAATTATATCATGTGGATAGTCTTCATTCTTATGGAGATTATGATGAAGCATCTATGTTCTCATATGCAGCAGGTTTAGTTGTTGAGAGTTTCTATAATTTTTATCTCGATATAACTAAGAAGGTTGTTTACCATGGTAATGAGTGGATGACCGGCTTAGGACTTTTGTATATTAATCATAAGATTCCTGCAATTGCAACTATCTTTACTACCCATGCTACAAGCATTGGTCGTAGTATTGCTGGTAATAATAAGCCTTTGTATGATTATTTGTTTGCCTATAATGGCGATCAGATGGCAGAGGAACTTAATATGCAGAGTAAGCATTCTATTGAGAAACAAACAGCTTTGAATGTTGACTGTTTTACTACTGTTAGTGAGATTACTGCTAAGGAATGTGCAGAATTGATGGATAAGCCTGTTGATTTTGTTCTTCCTAATGGTTTTGAAAATGACTTTGTTCCTCGTGGAGCAGCTTTTACTAAGAAGCGTAAAGAGGCAAGAAAGAAATTATTGGAAGTCGCAAGTTGTCTGACAGGTTCTAACATAGGTGACGATGCATTGATTCTTGCTACAAGTGGACGTTACGAATTCCGTAATAAGGGAATTGACGTATTCATTGAAGCAATGAATCGTTTGCGTTTTGATAATCATCTTGACAAGAATATTGTCGCTTTTATTGAGGTACCTGCTTGGGTTGGTAAGCCACGTCAGGACTTGTTGGATAGATTAGCTAATGGTAATGGTGATACTCCTTTGGAATATCCAATGCTTACTCATTGGCTTAACAATATGAATGAAGATAAGGTTCTTGGTATGATGAACTACCTTGGAATGCACAATGCTGCAGATGATAAGGTTAAGGTTGTATTTGTGCCTTGCTATCTTACTGGAGATGATGGAATCCTGAACCTTTCATATTATGATGTGGTTTTGGCAAATGACCTTTGCGTATATCCTTCATACTATGAACCTTGGGGTTATACTCCTCTTGAAGCTGTTGCTTTTAAGGTGCCTTGTATCACTACAGATTTAGCTGGTTTTGGCTTATGGGCTAATAGTGTTAAGGGATCTAATTGCAATATTGAAGATGGAGTGGAAGTTATTCATCGTACAGACTATAACTATTCAGAAGTAGCTGATGCTATTAAAGATACAGTTGTTAAGTTTGCATCTTTTGATGATGTACAGGTGAAGCGTTCACGCTCAAATGCAGATAAACTATCTAAAAAAGCTTTGTGGAGCAAGTTTATAACATACTATGATGATGCTTATGACTTTGCACTCCGTAAGGCAGAACTTAGAAAATAACATAACATTAAATATTAATTTCTTATGAAAATTAAAGCAGATTACGTAAGCGAGCCACAATGGCGTGAGCTCGTTGTTAAATCAAGTCTTCCAGAAGAGTTGAAGTGCTTGAGCGAACTTGCTCACAACTTGTGGTGGGTTTGGAACTTTGAAGCAAGAGACTTGTTCAGAGATTTGGAGCCAACAATTTATTCAGAAGTAAAGCACAATCCTGTATTGCTTCTTGAGCGTCTCAGCTATGAGCGTAAAGAAGAAATCGTAAAGGATAAGGCTCTTATGAAGCGTATCAATTCTGTATATAAGTCATTCCGTGAGTACATGGATGTTAAGCCAGATGCAACTCGTCCATCTGTAGCTTACTTCTGTATGGAGTATGGTATTCATTCAGCATTGAAGATCTATTCTGGAGGTCTTGGTATGCTTGCAGGTGACTACGTAAAGGAAGCTTCTGACAGTAATGTTGATATGTGTGCTGTAGGTTTCTTATATCGTTATGGTTATTTCACTCAGACTTTGAGCATGGATGGCCAGCAGATTGCTAAGTACGAGGCACAGAACTTCAACCAGGTTCCTGTAGAGCGTGTTTATGACGAGAATGGTAATCCTCTCGTTATTGATGTTCCTTATACAAACTATATGGTTCACGCTTCTGTATGGGTTGCTAACGTAGGTCGTGTAAAACTTTATCTTCTTGATACAGATAACGATTTGAACTCAGAATTCGACAAGCCTATCACTCACTCTCTCTATGGTGGTGATTGGGAAAACCGCTTGAAGCAGGAGATTCTTCTTGGTATCGGTGGTATGCTCTTGTTGAAGAGACTTGGTATTAAGAAAGATGTTTATCATTGCAACGAAGGTCATGCTGCTCTTTGCAACCTCCAGCGTCTTTGCGACTACATCGATGATGGCTTGACATTCAACCAGGCTATGGAGCTCGTTCGTGCTTCTTCACTCTATACCGTACATACTCCAGTTCCTGCAGGTCACGACTATTTCGACGAGGGCTTGTTTGGTAAGTATATGGGTGGTTACCCTGCTAAGCTTGGCATTTCTTGGGATGAGTTCATCGGTATGGGTCGTACAAACCCTGACGATCATTCAGAGCGTTTCTGTATGTCAACATTCGCTTGCAATACTTGCCAGGAAGTAAATGGTGTAAGTAAGCTTCATGGTTGGGTCAGCCAGAAGATGTTCTCTTCTATTTGGAAGGGTTACTATCCTGAGGAGAACCATGTTGGTTATGTTACCAATGGTGTACACTTCCCAACTTGGGCTGCTACAGAATGGAAGAACGTATATGGCAAGTACTTTGATAAGAACTTTATGTTCGACCAGAGCAACCAGAAAATTTGGGAGGCTATTTATGGTGTAGCTGATGAGGAAATCTGGAATACTCGTATGACTCTTAAGAACAAGCTCGTTGATTATATCCGTGAGCAGTTCCGTGAGACATGGTTAAAGAACCAGGGTGATCCTTCACGTGTAGTTTCTCTCCTTGAGAGCATCACTCCTAATGCTTTGTTCATTGGCTTCTGTCGTCGTTTTGCTACTTACAAGCGTGCTCACCTTCTCTTTACAGACCTTGAGCGTCTTTCTAAGATCGTTAACAACCCAGAGCGTCCTGTTAAGTTCCTCTTTGCAGGTAAGGCACACCCTGCTGATGGTGCAGGCCAGGGCTTGATCAAGAAGATCTATGAGATAAGCCAGCGTCCTGAGTTCCTTGGCAAGATTATCTTCCTTGAGGACTACGACTTCATGCTTGCTCGTCGTCTTGTATCTGGTGTTGATATTTGGATGAATACTCCAACTCGTCCTCTTGAGGCATCTGGAACATCTGGTGAGAAGGCTGAGATGAACGGTGTTGTAAACCTCTCTGTACTTGATGGTTGGTGGCTTGAGGGCTATCGCAAGGGCGCAGGTTGGGCTCTTACCGAGAAGCGTACATATCAGAACCAGGGTTATCAGGATCAGCTTGATGCTGCAACAATCTATGGTTTGCTCGAGAACGAAATTGTTCCTCTCTTTTATGATAAGAATGAGAAGGGCTACAGCGAGGGATGGATTAAGGTTATCAAGAACTCTATTGCAACAATTGCACCTCACTATACAATGAAGCGTCAGCTCGACGACTACTATGATAAGTTCTATTGCAAGGAGGCTACTCGTTTCCACGAGCTTTCTGCAAACAACAACAAGTTGGCTAAGGATATTGCACAGTGGAAGGAAGCTGTTGCTGAGCGTTGGGATGCTATCAATGTAGAGTCTGCATCTTGGAACATTCCTGCAACAGGTGCTCAGACAGGTGAGACATACACTATCCGTTACGTTATCAACGAGCAAGGTTTGTCAGATGCTGTAGGTCTTGAGCTTGTAAGCATCCGTACCGATAAGGATGGTGAGGAGCGTGTATTCAACATCCGTCCTCTTGAGGTTGTAGGTCACGAAGGCAACAACTATATCTTTGAGGGTAAAGTTACACCTGATGTAGCTGGCAACTTGAAGAGTGCTGTTCGTATGTATCCAAAGAATGCCAACCTTCCACATCGTCAGGACTTCTGCTATGTTAAGTGGTTTGCACTTCCAAATGCATGATTCAGTCTTTTGATACATAATTCTAAAGGGGTATGCTGCTTTTCACAGCATGCCCCTTTATCTTTCTATTAATTTAGTGATATTATTAATAGTTAGAAATAAAAAACGCCATTCAATTTCCTAAATATATATAGGAATTGAATGGCGTTTTATCTATTTAGCTATAGCTTATTAGCTATAATAATTCAATTATACCAAGTACTGTGAACTAATACTCTCGTTGTTAACAACGCGACGGATAGTTTCAGCAAACATGTCAGCAACAGAAAGTTGCTTAACCTTTGCACAGCGGAGTGAATATGGGATAGAGTCAGTGAAGACAATCTCCTCAAGAGCAGAATTCTGTACTCTTTCAGAAGCAGGACCGCTCATCACGCAGTGTGAAGCACAAGCTCTAACGCTAAGAGCACCAGCCTCTTTCATGATATCGGCA
>HF994056.1:4822-12851 GCA_000436915.1 Prevotella sp. CAG:1092
CCAGCCTCTTTCATGATATCGGCAGCCTTTGTGATAGTACCGGCTGTATCGACCATGTCGTCAACTACTACTACGTTTTTGCCCTTTACATCACCAATAATCTGCATTGTTGCAACTACATTAGCTCTAGCTCTTGTCTTGTTGCACAATACCAATGGACAACCAAGATACTTAGCAAATGTATTGGCACGCTTACTACCGCCAACGTCAGGCGAAGCGATAACCAAGTCCTTGAGGTGCAAGCTCTGAAGATATGGAAGTATAACTCCAGAAGCATACAAGTGGTCAACAGGAACATTGAAGAAGCCTTGAATCTGGTCTGCATGCAAATCCATTGTAATCAAACGGTCGATGCCTGCAGCACTCAACAAGTCAGCAACGAGTTTTGCACCGATGCTAACTCTTGGCTTGTCCTTACGATCCTGACGTGCCCAACCGAAATAAGGAATTACGGCAATGATGTTTCTTGCTGATGCACGTTTAGCTGCATCAATCATGAGGAGCAATTCCATCAAGTTGTCAGAGTTAGGGAATGTGCTCTGCACCAAGAATACATCTCTACCGCGGATAGACTCTTCGTAGGACACAGCAAACTCACCATCTGAGAATCTGGTGACTACCAAGTTACCCAATGGGCAGCCTAAGCTTGCGCAGATTTTTTCTGCAAGGTATCTCGAGCTAGTTCCCGAGAAAACCAAGAAAGAGTTGTTGTTACTCATTTTTCTTAAGGATTGTATATAATAAATGTTTCAGTCTAAGTTTGAATTCCAACTGTAGTGTAATATTATTACTACTTTGCTGCGTTGCGAAGTTTTTCGAAGTGGGCTATTAGATCTTTAAAATCAGATTGATTATGAATATCAAATCTGCTCCACAAATCTCCACATACTACTATGCCACCAAAACCAAGTTGTTTAGCCAATTTAATGTTTTCAAGGTCCATACCACCCAATGCATATACATGCTTATCAATAAGTCCCTTGTCGGCAGCATCTTCCAGTTGGTTCATAGAGAATGATTGCTTTTCGTTGTTGAATTCTATACAGTCGAAGATATTTTTTAGAAAAACATATCTCGATTTCTTCTTCATTTCCTTCAGCATCGACAAGTCCGTACATGTTCTGCTGTATTTTCCCTTATATCCATTAGGAATAGCTGCGTTTGGATCATCTATGTGAATTGCAGCCAAATCATATTCGTTTTTCAGATAAAAATGTTCGTGAACAGTGATCTTGTTGTAATAATCCTCTGGTATAAGAGACAGCAAACGCTCGGAGTATAGAGGAGATGAACCAGGCTTGAAAAGATGCAAGTTGTCCATACCCTCATCGAAGAGCGTAGTCAATATTTTGTCTTCCTCCACAAAGAAAGTGGACTTAGTCATTATTACGAGCTTCATCGTTTGTTTTGTTTTCAAATGCAAATGTAGGAATTTTATTGCAAACTTGCAATTATTACGGAAATAAAAAGCTAACTTTGCACAAAATAATTGTAATATGATTGTAAACAAGTACACTTTCGATAACATTCATACTCCTATGTATGTTTTAGAGGAGGAATTACTCCGTCGTAACCTTAGTCTTATAAAATCAGTTGCCGACCGTGCAAATGTTGAAATTATTCTTGCTTTTAAGGCATATGCTTTATGGAAAACATTTCCTATTTTCCGTGAGTATATTTCTTCAACTACTGCAAGTTCGCTCAACGAAGCTCGCTTAGGCTACGAACTTTTTGGTGCACCCACACATACTTACTCGCCTGCATATACAGCCGACGAGATAGAACATATTGCTCGTTGTTCAAGTCATCTCACTTTCAATTCTTTTTCGCAATATGAACGTTTTCACGATATTGCCAAGGTCGCTAATCCAAACATTACCATAGGAGTTCGTGTAAATCCTGAGTATAGCGAGGTTGGTACAGATTTGTATAATCCATGTGCACCAGGCACACGTTTTGGCATTACTTCCGATAAACTTCCAGAGACATTGCCTGCCGACATCGAAGGATTTCATTGTCATTGTCATTGCGAGAGTGGGGCAGACGTCTTTCAGCGAACACTTGTCCATATTGAAAAGAAATTCTCGAAATGGTTTCCACAATTGAAATGGATTAATTTTGGTGGAGGTCATCTTATGACTCGTAAGGATTATGATGTGGAACACCTTATTAATATATTAAATGGATTCCATAGTCGTTATCCTAATCTGAAAGTTATTCTTGAGCCAGGTAGTGCTTTTGGATGGCAAACTGGTCCTTTAGTATCTCAAGTTGTAGATGTTGTAGAAGATCGTGGTATTCGTACAGCTATTCTTGATGTAAGTTTCACCTGTCATATGCCTGATTGCCTTGAAATGCCATATATGCCAGCTGTTCGTGGTGCAAAAGTTGTGGATGAAGATGCTGAAGGTAATAATGATGTGCAATCTAATAATAATGTACGCGCGTATATATATAATAATGTATATAGACTAGGAGGAAATTCTTGCCTTAGTGGAGATTTTATGGGACTTTGGCAGTTTGATCATGAATTGCAAATGGGAGAGAACATCATTTTTGAAGACATGTTGCACTATACAACAGTAAAAACTAACATGTTTAATGGTATAAACCATCCTTCGTTAGCACTTTTGCATACAGATGGCCATCTTGAGATTCTACGTGAATATGGTTTCGAAGACTATAAAAAACGCATGGATTAGAGGAAAAAGTGCCTAAAAATCCCCCAAAAACACCCCCAAAACAAGAAAAATCGCATTTTTTCTAAAAAAAACCTCTAAAAAGTTTGCAGGTTTCGAAAAAAGCAGTACCTTTGCAACCGCATTAAGAGAGGTGCTCCTCTGATAAAGAGGAAAGTTGCGGAAATAGCTCAGTTGGTAGAGCACAACCTTGCCAAGGTTGGGGTCGCGGGTCCGAGTCCCGTTTTCCGCTCGCATTCTGATAAAGGCCAAGTGAAACAAATTGTTTCCTATGCCCAGGTGGCGGAATTGGTAGACGCGTACGTTTCAGGTGCGTATGTCGCGAGGCGTGCAGGTTCGAGTCCTGTTCTGGGCACCAGTTAGAATGAAAGATTTAATGTTTGGAGAGGTGGCGGAATTGGTAGACGCGCTACTTTGAGGGGGTAGTGTCAATTGTGACGTGGGAGTTCGAGTCTCCTCCTCTTCACACATTTTATAATATATTTATGCGGAAATAGCTCAGTTGGTAGAGCACAACCTTGCCAAGGTTGGGGTCGCGGGTCCGAGTCCCGTTTTCCGCTCTTTTTCCTTTAGAAATATATCTCAATCAATGAATTTATACTTACGTTATTTCGATAATGAAATATTAGTTCATAGTGTCAAAGAAGCTATTGATTTCCTTGCATCTATTCCAGATATTAATATGACCCCAGAGCTTGAGGCAGACATTCGTAATTACGCCTTAAGTGATGTTTTTTATCCTAAGAGATATAAGGTCCGTTCACGCATATATTTTATTATCATTAAGACTTTGGCCGAAACCATGCTTGATTTTAAGCAGAAGAAGGCTGTGCATCCAAATATTGCTGCAGGCAATAATGGTAATAATAATCCTCGTCAGTCGTCTGCTGACATGGTTATTAATAAGCTTTGTGAAGAGCGCCAAGGTTGGTATGAAGGTGAACTTGATTTCAAGCGTGTTGTAATGGTGCCATCTACAGGTAAATTTGAATATCGTGATACAAAGTTTGTAGCACGTTGTAAAGCTAATTCCGGTATGGACTGCTACAATCGTATTATTGAAAATCTTCACGATCGTGTAGATAGTAGAAGTCAGTTCCCATCAGCAAAGGGTAAGAATTTCCATTTCAAGTATCTTGGAATGTGGAAATAACTTTTGATGATAAAATTAAATTGAATCTCTTTAATTATAGATTTGACCATGAATAAGGTGATGTTGATTGGTAATGTTGGTACAGAACCTGATGTTCATTATTTCGAAGCAGACCAAGCAGTTGCAAAATTGCGTTTGGCTACTACCGAGCGTGGATATACATTGCCTAATGGAACCCAGGTGCCTGATCGTACTGATTGGCATAACCTGCTGTTTGACAGACGCTTGGCTAAGATAGTAGAGAAATATGTACATAAGGGTGATAAGCTCTATGTAGAAGGTCGTCTTCGCAATCGTAGCTATGACGATAAGCGTGGTATCCGTCATCAATATACTGAGATTGAAGTTGAAAACATGGAGTTTCTTACTCCACGTACTTCTGTTTCTTCTACTCAGTCTTCACTGTCATCTCAACAAACTCAAACTAATCAGCAGTCTGAAACTGATTTGGACAATGCTGATAAGTTACCATTTTAATAATTTATATTACATTGGACCCGTTTAGTATATCAGATATTTCCAGTCTCGTGGTATTCCAGCCGATTACCACGGGTATAGTGTTGGCAGCCATATTGGCTGCTTTCTTGCTTTTGTTATCAGGCTTCGCCAGTGGCTCAGAGATAGCATTCTTTAGTCTTTCACCTCAAGACCTTGACGAGCTTGAACCCGATAAACGTTCTGAAGATAGTCGTATAGTGATGCTTCGTGATGATTCTGAACGTACGTTGGCTACAATTCTTATTGCCAACAATTTTGTCAACGTCACAATCATTATGCTTTGTAATTACATCTTTGGTTCGTTGGTTAAATTCAAGTCTGAGTGGTTGGAGTTTCTTTGTATAACAGTCCTCCTTACTTTCTTATTATTGCTTTTTGGCGAAATTATGCCAAAGGTATATAGTCGCCAAACCCCTTTGAAATTCTGTCGTAGGGTAGTGGGTGGCGTAATGTTTCTTCGTAAGCTCTTCTGGCCTTTGGAAACAATCCTTCTCCGTAGTGGTATGTTGGCAGAAAAGGTAATGCAGAAGGAGAATCGTCAACTGAGTGTCGACGATTTGGAGCAAGCTCTTGAACTCACCGATAAGAATGACATTAAGGAAGAGCAAAGTATGCTTCAGGGAATCATCCGCTTTGGTGATGAGACTGCTAAAGAAGTTATGACAAGCCGACAAGACATTGTTGATCTTGATATTCGTTCTTCTTACGCTGATGTCTTGAAGTGTATAGTTGAAAACAACTATAGCCGTATACCTGTATATCAGGACAATACAGATAATATCCGTGGTGTGTTGTATATCAAGGACTTACTGCCACATCTTGGCAAACCAGCATCTTTCCGTTGGCAGAGCCTAATCCGTCCTCCTTACTTTGTTCCTGAAACCAAGAAGATAGACGATCTTCTCCGCGAATTCCAAGAAAACAAAGTTCATATTGCCATTGTTGTCGATGAGTTTGGTGGAACCTGCGGTATCGTAACTTTGGAAGATATTCTTGAAGAGATTGTTGGTGAAATCAACGACGAGTTTGACGAAGACGAGAAGACATATTCTAAACTCAACTACAATACATATCTTTTTGAAGGAAAAACTCTATTGAGTGATTTCTGTCGCATTCTTCAAATCGATGATGACGAGTTCTCTGATGTTGAAGGCGATGCTGATACCTTGGCTGGTTTGCTACTTGAAATCAAGGGTGATTTCCTTAGTATCCACGAAAAGATAGACTATCTTAACTATACCTTCGAGGTGGTAGGATTAGAAGAACGTAGAATTAGTAGAGTTAAAGTAATAATTCACGAGAAGAAGAATGCCGTTAATCAGGATTGATAAGCAGCCTTCGGGTGCAATGTTGGGATTATGGGAAATGAATGAAAGTATAGAGCAATTGCTCTATGCTTATCCCTCGTTGCATGCTCTTTTGTCATCTCTTGAACATTATCGTAGCGATGTTCGTAAGTTGGAAAAGCTTGCCGTTCATGCTTTGTTGCAAGAGATGACAGGATTATCTAATCCGATTATCAATCACAACCCTGACGGTCGTCCTATTTTTGAGGGGTGGGAGATAAGCGTTAGTCATACTCGTGGTATGGCAGCCGTTATCCTCCGTGAAAATGATGATAACAATCTTTCTTCCCTTTCGCCTGTAGCCATAGATATAGAATATATTAGCGATAGGGTATCTCGTATTACTTCCCGTTTTCTTCGTCCCGACGAAGAGACATCAACTTTACTTCAGCAATTAGTATGTTGGTGTGCTAAGGAGACTGCCTACAAGTTTTTTTCTTCTCAACATCTCGAACTTCTCGATATGCGTATTTTGCCTTTTGAGCTTTCTGCAAAAGGCACAGGCGATTTATTCTTGGAAAACCTCAAGACTCAGGAAAAAATAGATATCGTCTATCATATTTCCGAAAGATATGTCTTGACCTATACTTGTTGATTTCTATTATATAATAAGGTATAAGCTCAGCTAATACCTTTTTTTATTTGTTGTTATCAAAAAAACATGTATCTGTATCAAAAATTGTCGTTTGCAAAGTTTTAAATATGTTTATTTTGCAAAAAATAATTAAACTATATTTATTTTATTAACTAACTAAAAACTTAAACATGCAACAAACAAATGAAAAAAGTCTGATGACTAAGTTCACCAGATGCTTGTTCCTATTGATGTTCATGGTATGTGCTTCTGCAGCTTATGCCCAGGGACTCAAGGTATCAGGTACAGTTGTTGATGACATGGGCGAACCTGTCATCGGCGCAAGTGTAACGGTACAAGGCACCACAAATGGTTGCGTTACTGACATTGATGGTAAGTATACCCTTACCAAGGTTGCTAAGAATGCAACCCTTGTTTTCACTTACATTGGTTTTACTCAGCAAAATGTTTCCGTTAATGGACGTACAAGTTTGAACGTCACCATGAAGGAAGACCAGAAGACCCTCGACGAATTGGTAGTTGTCGGTTATGGTTCGATGAAGAAGAGTGATTTGACAGGTGCTATGTCGCGTATCACCAGCAAGCAGATTCAGGAGCGTCCTGTACAGAATGCTCTTCAGGCTATGCAGGGTAAGACTCCTGGTGTTGATGTAACTTCTAACAACCGTCCTGGTGAGCTCGGCGATATCCGTATCCGTGGTAATCGTTCGCTTCTTGCCGACAACACTCCTCTTTATGTTATCGATGGTATTCCATTGACAGCAGGTTCTATGGCCGATATCAACCCTTCTGATATTGAGAGCATGGAAGTCCTCAAGGATGCTTCTGCTACTGCTATCTATGGTTCTCGTGGTGCCAATGGTGTTGTTCTTATCACCACCAAGAAGGCTCAGACTGGTCGTGTTTCTATTAATTATGATGGATCATACTCTTGGTCAAACCTCGATTCTACTACCGATTATATGAATGCAGGTCAGTTGCTCGACTATCAGCGCAATGCTGCTATCACAGGTGGTACCTACAATGGTGCTTACGGCACAGCTCCTGATCCAGACCGCGACCGTGCTATCTCTGGTATGGGTAGTGAGTCATGGACCGACCGCGTTATCCGTTCTGCATATGCTTACAATGCCGATGGTTCTTTGAAGCTTCGTTATGCAACAGAGGCAGAAAAGGCTATGGGATATGCTGATCAGGTACCTGTTTATAATGCAGGTAGCTTGTTTAACCAGGATTGGGGTAAGCTCGTTACACGTACAGCCTTCACCCACAACCACCAGGTTTCTCTTTCTGCAGGTACTGATAAGTCAAAGCTTTATATGAGCTTCGGTTATTTGAATCAGGAAGTTCCTGTTAAGGACCAAGACTATGAGCGTTTCACAGTCAATATTAATGGTGAAATCAAGCCTCTCCAGTTCTTAACTATTGGTATGGGCGTTAATGCATCACACTCTATAAAGAACTACGGTATCGTTAGCAACTTCGAAAATACCGTTGCCAAAGACTCTTATGGTTTGGCCATGAACACCATGCCTTGGGTTCCTGCTTACAACCTCGATGGTACCTATCTTGTAGGTTCTACCAACGGTCAAGCAGGTCATAACATCGCTTCCGACGTTTCTCATTCTACCAACGAATATCGCTACTATGGTTTCAACCTCAGCTCTTATGCAGAAGTTGACTTCGGTCATATCTATGCACCTTTGAAGGGACTCCGTTGGCGCACCAACTTCGGTAG
>HF994056.1:12870-25789 GCA_000436915.1 Prevotella sp. CAG:1092
CGGTAGCCAGTTCCGTCAGTCTCGTTATGGTAGCTTCTATGACGAAGAGTGGTCTAACGTATATGGCTTTGATAGCACAGAGCCAAAGGTAGGTTACAACAAGAACTCTACAGATATGTCATGGACACTCGAAAACCTTCTCTACTATGATAAGGATTTCGCAGACATCCATCATATCGGTGTTACCTTGATGCAGAGTGCAGAAAAGTATCGTACCGAGGGTATCAACATCCGCGCTTATGAGGTTGTTTATCCTACTTCTATGTGGTACGACCTTGGCAACTCTAACCGCGACAAAACATCTTATGGTACTAACTATTCTACATGGAGCCGTACATCATACATGGCACGTCTCAACTACTCTTTGATGGATCGCTATCTCGTAACCCTTACAGGTCGTTATGATGGTGCCAGCGTATTGGCTACAGGCAACAAGTGGGATTTCTTCCCATCAGCAGCCGTAGCATGGAAGATCAACGAAGAGTCATTTATGAAGAACATCACTTGGATTGACCAGTTGAAGCTTCGCGTAGGCTATGGTGTAACTGGTAACTCTTCAGTTTCTCCATATTCTACAGCAGGTTCTGTAACCTCTACTTATGCCAAGATTCCTTTTGGTTATGGTGCAGGCTCAAACGTAAATGGTGCTAAGCCTGACGTGATGCCTAACTATGACCTCGGATGGGAGAAGACTGCTTCTACCAACTTCGGTATCGACTTCAGCTTCCTTCGCAACCGTATCTTCGGTAGTATCGAATACTATGTTGCTAAGACAAGCGACGTTATCATGAACCGTTCTATCCCTGTAATCACAGGTTATGCTCAGATTCGTTCTAATATCGGTAAGACACAGAACAATGGTTTCGAACTTACCCTCTCTACAGTAAACATCAAGAACAAGAAGTTCTCTTGGCAGACCGATTGGTCGTTCTCTACCAACAAGGAAAAGATCGTTGAACTCACCAATGGCAAGGTTGATGAGCCAGGAAACAACTGGTTTATCGGTAAGCCTTTGAATGTTTACTTCGACTATGAGTACGATCGCATTTGGCAGGATAATGACAATGATAAGATGATGATGGCAGCATATAATGCCAACAAGATTACCTTCCTCCCTGGTCAGTATAAAATCAAGGATCAGCCTATGATTCTTTGCGATGCTTCTACTCCTGGTGCTAAGAAGTTCACCTACAATGGTCAGGACTACTATTATGAGAACAATGGCTTCGGCAAGTTCGACAACGATGATAAGGTAGTATACCAGAAGAGCCCTAAGTTCAGCTTCGGTATCACAAACACCTTGACATATAAGGACTTCGCTCTCTCATTCTTTATCTACGGCCGCTTCGGTAATACCTATTATGGCCTTACACAGACAATCGGTCGCCGTGTTGAGAACGATACATGGAGCCCAACTAACACAGGTGCTAAGTTTGCTCAGCCTACCACAGCCACCCGCACAACAGCTTACGACTATGTGCGCAACTATTGCAAGGGCGACATGGTGATGGTTCGTAACATCTCTCTCTCATATAATGTTCCTAAGCTCTACGCTTCAAAGATTGGTGCCAATACTGCACAGGTTTATGCACAGGTTCTCAATCCATTCCTCTTCGGTGGAGAGCTCGTAAAGGCAGGTATCAACCCTGACGATATTACAGGTTGGGATGCAGGCAACCATATCGGTGGTCAGACCAACAACACATGTATCACACGTAGCTTCGTGCTTGGTGTACGTCTTGGTTTCTAATAATCTATTCATAACAAAAAGCAAAAACAATATGAAATCTAAATATTTAGCATTAGGCTTATTAACGTTGGGTGGAGCAGCAGGCATGATGACATCATGTTCTGACGACTTCCTTGAGGAGAAGATGGTTTCTGTAATCACACAAGACTACTTCAAAACTGAACAAGGACTCGACCAACTTGTCGTAGCAACATATAATGCAGAACGTCTGCGCCATCCATATACTGAGGGTGGCTTCAGTTTCGAACTTGGTCACGATTGTGGTGTAGCATCTGGTTCAAACACCATCAACCAATTCTCTACTGCTCAATGGACTGCTACTGGTCCATGGAACAGCGTGGCTGGATATATGAATACCTTTATGGGTGTTCAGTCTAAGCAGCAGTCAGGATTTATCATCAACTGTTATCCTGTCATCGACGTCTGCAACAAGGCTATTGGTTCTATCCGTGGTGGTTCTGCAGTAGGCAAATATGCCTCTGACAAGGCTTATGCCGCATCACGTTTGTCGGAAGCTTTGTTCAATCGCGACTACTTGATTTTCACCCTCAACACTCTTTTGGGCGATGTATACTTCCCACAGACCAGTATCACCAGTTTGCCAGGTAACTTCTGCTACAATCGTATGCCTTCAGAGGAGGCTTGGAAAATTATGATTGGCGATATGCGCTATGCTGTAGAAAATCTTCCTGAAGAGGCTGAGCAGTTTGGTCGCATTACTAAGTATGCAGCAGCTCACTTCCTTGCTAAGCTTTATCTTACCCGTGCTCAGGGTGCAGAATATGGCACAGCAGAATATGGACGCAATTCTGATGGTACCATCGATAACCTAAACCCTAAGTCATACCTTGGTATGCTCTATAAGGGTAAGGTTTCTACCGACCTCGACTCTTGTATCTACTATGCTTCAATGGTTATCAACAGCCAGAAGTATGAGCTTGAGCCTGACTATCTGAATCTTTGGCAAAACGATATTGACTCATGGAAAAATGAGGAAAGCAAAGAAATTATCCTTGCTGGTGTATTCGGAAATGGTACCGACAACTATCGTTATGGTCAGCGTGCTTGCTGTCTCTTTGCTCAGACTTACGTAAACCAGAAGTGGGGTATTCCTGACTATACATGGCAGAACCCAACTAAGGAAAATACCAGCTATCGCAATAACGACTGGGGCTTCGACGTATTTACCGATAAGCTCAACGATGCTCGTTTCCAGAAGTCATTCCATCTTGAGTTTACTACAGCTCTTAATGGTGGTACTAAGTCTACAAAGGCAGAGGATATTCCTTACTATGCTTACAATGATGAGCATAATGCCACATATACATGGACTGAGGCTCAGGCAAACTATTTCAATGCCAACATCCTTCCTAACTACGATCGTGCTTCTTGGGGCGGACGTGCTGCTGTAGCTGGTGAGCATAAGATGGGTAAGGGCGATATCGCTTTCGCTATCATCGAGAACACTAAGGAAACAGCTATCGATGTTGCTGAGGCTGATGCACAGCCATTCGTTTGCTTTGCTCGCTGGATGAAGAAAGATGGTAAATACTATTATCGTCCTCAGATTGTTGAGGCAGGTGGTCAGTATTCGTTCGTATCTAATCTTGGCGAAGGTGAAAGCAAAAATCACTATGGTCTTGAGGCAGGTATGCGTACCGGTTATCTTGGCACATTGAAGTATGACGATGCCAACCGTTCGGGTTCAAATGCTATCTATGGCACCAAGGACATTCCTGTATTCCGTCTTGCTGAAACCTATCTGCTCCGTGCTGAGGCTTATGGTCGCAAGAATAGCTATGACTTGGCTATCAACGATATCAACAAGCTTCGTGAGCGTGCAGCCTTTAAGGCTGGCGACAAGCGTGCTGAGGTTCTTGCTCGCCTATATCCTGGTCATGAGACTCTTACTCCTGCCGAGGCTAAGTATCCTTATGAGGCTATTGGCAACTCATATGACAAGATTAAGGTTGACGCTTCTTACTGGGATGGCACTTCTGCTAAGTCTACTCTCGAAAACTATCCTCCTACAGCTAACACCGATCAGCTCCGCTTCCGCGAGTTTATTCTCAACGAATATTGCCGTGAGTTTAGCGAGGAAGAAATGTACTACGAGATTCTCCACCACTCAGGTCTTCAGGCAGAGCGAATTCAGTGGCACCATCAGATGGGTTCTAATGCAAACAATACCACATACAAATCAGGTAAGTGGGATACATCCGACAACACCACTGCAACATCTGGTCAGGATGGTAAGCCTAAGGGAGCATTCCAGAACTATATGACTCTGAAGCCTTATCCTCAGACCTTCCTTGATATGCTTACTGATGAGAGTGGTAAATTGCTCACCGATGAGGCTAAGCAGAAATATCAGAACTATGGTTACAATCAATAGGTCAAAATAACATTGTTATAAGGATAACAACCATTAGGTTATAAACCCTAAATCGTCCGAACATACGCTAATGTAAGTTCAGACGATTTTTTTTGTTTTTACGCCTCAAAAATGCAACAGACTTCGATGGCCAACGAAGTACGCTTCGTTGGCGATTGAAGCCTGCTTCGTTTGCGATTGAAGCTAGCTTCATTTTTTTGAGGTTTTTATATATTGTGTGGTTTAATGATTTTAGTTGACCACTTTAAGCTTAATTTATAATGTGAGTTGACTCAGTTGTTACTTATTTATAATTCACGTTGACCTATTTAATTTTTAGTCATATTTATAGTTGACTACTTATTTCTATAGTCACAAATAAAGTTTGTGGTCGTATTATAGCTAAAAATAAATTGGAAAAAATGCGGAAAGTATAGAAAAAAGGTTTATATTTGCAACATAGACTATTTGTGCTCTTTAAGATTAAAGCAAGAAAAGCCTTTGTTGGGCTACTACTATACAAGGATTATTACTAATAACTCAAATATTAACTTTTAAATTTTTGTTCTTATGAAGAAAAGTCTACTCAAACTTTTAATGTCGTTATTGATGATAATGACGGCTACTGTTACCGCAAGCGCACAATGCTACATTTTAGGTAACGATGGCAATTGGCGAACCGATAAGGCAAGTGCCGAATTGCAAAAAACAGACATTGATGGTGTGTATGAAGGTGAAGTAACGTTTGCTACCGATGCACTATACTTCACCATTGTAACAAAACTAACAGAAGAACATGACGATTGGCTTGGTCTTCTTGAATATCGCTATGGTCCTGCTAAGGCTGACCAATTGCTTTCTTACAATAATCCAGAAGCAATGGTTTCCCAAAAGGATGCTTCGTTCAAGGTGCCAGGTGCTGGTACTTATCGTCTTCGTGTCGACTTCAATGCAATGACTGTAACATTGCTTGGCACGTATCCTTCTTCGCTATATGTGTTGGGAAGTAAGGGAAATTTTGAACCAACTATAGGCGAGGAACCGCTTCCTATGACTGAGACCGAAGGTGTTTATAAGGCAACGATAGAGTTTACTAATACAAGATTCAGTATCATTAGTTCTGAAAACTCAAAACAATTAGGTGGTGGAAGAGTGCTCATTAATCGTGATAATGATATAGTATACAATGATTCTTACTTCTCTATAACAAAACCTGGCACATACGAAGTTACTGTAGACCTTCGCTATATGACGATGAAACTCTTCAATGAAACCTATGTACAAGATTATCCAGACTATGTTTACTTCCTTGGTACTGATGGTAACAAAGTTGCCAATGATGGAGTTAAGTTGATATGGGAAGATGAAGAAGGTGTATATACAGGATGGGTATATTTTGAATCTAATAAATTCTATATATCATCAGCACTTGCCTCAATACCAGACGGATGGGATGAGATTAAAGACTACCGTATTGGTGCACCTACCGCAACATGCAATGTTGAGCCAAACCTTACTGTAGGTGTAGAGAAAGGTGTAGATTCTGAGTTCTTAATAGAATTTCCAGCAGAGACTTCTTCATATGCTTGCGTTACTTTAGACTTGCCAAACAAACGCATGACTATATATGGTAGTGACCCAAATTATCCACAAGGCTATCCTAAGGAGTTGTATGTGGTTGGTAGTACAGGTAAGTGGTATAGTAATATCCCTGCAAACATCATCTCTGCTACAGAAGTTCCTGGTATCTATGAAGGCGAGATAACTTTCGAAGGAACCCCAAGTTCTATGCTTTTCACTATCTTCAAGCGTCTTGGTATAGATTGGGATATAGTTAATGCTACTCGCCTTACGCCAGCTAATGATCGTGACCCTGCAAACATTAATGAAAACATTTATGCCGAGAAGCCAGTTGTGAGTCCCGGTGCTTGGCTATTTACAGGCGAACCTGGTACATACGATATTAGAGTAGATCTTACGCAAGGCATGGGCGTGATTCGTATTTCTGAAAAGGCTGAAACTGGTATCGTCGCTCCTAATATAAAGACTCCAGCCAAGAGCTACTACTATGACCTTAACGGTCGATTCCTTGGCAATGTGGAGCCACAAAAGGGTATCTATGTGGTAAAGGGTAAAAAGGTAATAAAGTAAAAGAGTAAATAGGTAAAAGATAAAAAGGATAATTACTGATAAGCGGATGCAATGACTGAACAACTTCGGTATTGCATCCGCTTTTGTGTATTTTATATTGTCCATATATATTATACGTTTTATCCATATCTGTATTAGATATTATCCATTAACTTTGCACCTAGAAACCTAATAACAATTCTGATATGCAAAGTCTAAACAGAGAAACTATTTATCCAAACAAAGATGTGACTTCTACCACAGATTTGAATTCTAGATTCGTCTATTTCGTGTGTCTTGTGTCTGCTATGGGCGGACTACTCTTTGGCTACGATTGGGTGGTGATAGGAGGCGCAAAACCTTTCTATGAACTGTATTTCAATATCGCTGATTCACCTTCGAGCCAAGGCTTGGCAATGAGTATAGCATTAGTTGGTTGCATGATAGGCGCATGCACTTGCGGATGGTTGGCAGATAAGATAGGACGAAAGAATTTGCTGATAGTATCGGCCATAGTGTTCTTGTTGTCATCGTTGCTTACAGGAGCTTTCTCAAGCTTCGCTTTATTCCTCGTCGCACGCTTCTTTGGTGGTGTAGGCATAGGCATTGCCTCAGGTTTGTCGCCTATGTATATCGCAGAAATAGCTCCTTCAAATATACGCGGTAAATTGGTGAGTCTCAATCAGATGACTATAGTGCTGGGTATTCTTGCTGCCCAGATTGTTAACTGGCTTATTGCTGAACCAATACCTGCAGGCAGTATAGCGTCAGATATTGCAACATCGTGGAATGGACAGATGGCGTGGCGTTGGATGTTTTGGGCAGCAGCAGTTCCTTCGTTAGCCTTCTTGCTGATGGCATTTTTCATACCAGAGAGTCCGCGTTGGCAAGCTATGAATGGACAAGTAGTCGCAGCTACAGATACGCTTACTCGTATAGGCGGAGTCGACTATGCGCATACAGAGATGCGAGCTATCTCTATTGCTAATTCTGCTATAAAGGAGCAGGCTGGTCTTGCCACCCTCTTCTCACGTCCATTTGGCAAAGTGTTGGTGCTTGGTCTTTTCATCGCTGTGTTCCAGCAATGGTGTGGCACAAATGTCATCTTTAACTATGCGCAAGAGATATTCCAGTCGGCAGGCTATAGCGTAGGCGATGTGTTGTTTAATATCGTTATCACAGGCGTTGCCAACGTAGTGTTTACTATCATAGCCATCAACATAGTCGACAAATTGGGTCGTCGCAAGTTGATGCTCATTGGAGCTTTGGGGTTGTGTATCATCTATGCTATCCTTGGTCTATGCTATTATCTCCATATCACGGGCTTCTTTATGATAGTCCTTGTGGTGGCAGCCATCGGTTGCTATGCCATGACCCTTGGTCCATGCACCTGGGTTCTGATAGCAGAGCTATTCCCAAACAGAGTTAGAGCTATCGCCGTAGCCACATGCACCTTCGCTTTGTGGGTAGGCTCGTCTACATTGACATATACTTTTCCATTCCTCAACGCCAGCCTTGGTAGCTATGGAACATTCTGGATATATAGTCTTGTGTGCCTCGTAGGCTTCGTGTTCTTTATGGCTAAGTTGCCCGAAACAAAAGGTAAGAGCCTTGAGCAGTTGGAGGAAGAATTAATAAAGAAATAATAACTTAAAAACGAAATACTATTATGGTTAAAGCGTGGAGAGAGTTGGTTACCATTCCTACTTACGAGGTTGGCAAACCTGAGAAGAGTCCAATGTTTTTGGAAAAGCGAGTCTATCAAGGGTCGAGTGGAGTGGTATATCCATATCCTGTGATAGAGTCGATAAGTAATGAGAAGAAAAATGTAGAGTATCTCGCAGTATGGCTTGAGAACGAATACATCAAGGTGATGATTCTGCCAGAACTTGGCGGTAGGGTACAGATGGCATACGATAAGATAAAGAAGCGCCACTTTGTATACTACAACCATGTTATCAAGCCTGCATTGGTAGGTTTGGCTGGTCCTTGGATTAGTGGCGGTATAGAGTTTAACTGGCCACAACATCATCGTCCTTCTACCTTTATGCCTGTTGATGTGTATATAGAATCTAACGACGAAGATGGTTCTGTAACTGTTTGGACAAGCGAGATGGAAAAGATGTTTCACCAAAAGGGAGCCGCAGGTTTCACCCTGCGCCCTGGCTGTGCCTACTTAGAGATAAAGGGCTTGCTATACAATCGCACCGATATGCCACAGACATTCCTTTGGTGGGCAAATCCAGCCGTGGCTGTCAACGATGAATATCAGTCGGTATTCCCACCTGATATCAATGCTGTATTCGACCATGGTAAACGTGCGGTATCGTCGTTCCCTATAGCCACAGGTACATATTATAAGATGGACTATTCGGCAGGTGTCGACATATCCAACTATCGTAATATCAAGGTGCCAACTTCGTATATGGGTGTGAACTCGCGCTTCAATTTCGAGGGTGGATATGAGAACGATACTAAGGGCGGTATGTTGCATGTGGCTTCCCATCATTTCAGTCCGGGCAAGAAGCAATGGACGTGGGGTAATGGCGACTTTGGTCAGGCATGGGATCGCAACCTTACCGACGAGGATGGACCATACATCGAGCTTATGGCTGGAGTGTATACAGAGAACCAGCCAGACTTCACTTGGCTCATGCCTTATGAAGAGAAACGCTTCACACAGTATTTTATGCCATATCGTGACTTAGGTGTGGTGAAAGAAGCGTCTAAAGACTTGATATTCAATATAGATAGTGTTGAAACGTCGAAGGTATGCTTTAAACTCTATGCCACACATTTACAGCATATAAAGATAGTGCTTCGCAATGACGATGGTACCATTTATCATGAAGAAGAATTGGACATTTCGCCTAAGGAAGTATTGGAGAGAGAGGTGAATGTCGGCGATGCAGAATTCTCGGACTTAACCTTCGAGGTGAGCCAAGAGTTTGCTTATGGCTCGCGCGTTGTGTTGCGTTGGCATGCTGAAGACGATGAGATTCGACCTATCCCTGATAGTGCTGAGGCTGCATTGCCACCACACGAGGTGAAGACCAACGAACAGCTGTATCTTACAGCCATTCATCTTGAGCAATATCGTCATGCAACGTGGAGTCCGGTAGACTATTACGAGGAAGCTTTGCGCAGAGATCCTAACGATGCTCGTTGTCTTAATGCCTATGGTTTGTGGCTATTGCGTCGTGGCAGATTCGATAAGGCTGAGCCAATGTTACGACATGCGGTGAAGATCATCACTAAGCGCAATCCTAATCCTTATGATTCAGAACCAATCTACAATCTTGCTTTGTGTTTGAAATATCAAGGTAAGAAGGCTGAGGCTTACGAGCTATTTTGGAAGTCGACATGGAGCAAGGCATGTGCTGATGCAGGGTACTTCGAGGCAGCAAAGATAAGTGTGGAGCAACGTAGATTTGAAGATGCTCTCGACGAGGTTGAGCGCTGTCTTGATTCTAATTGGCACAACCATAAGGCACGAGCTTTGAAGGCTACAATACTTAGATACCTGCGTCGCAATGATGAAGCTTTGGCTCTTATCAGCGAGTCGCTGAAGATGGATCAGTTCAACTATGGTTGTCGCTACGAGCAGTATTTACTTACCAACGATGGTGCTTTGCTGAATGAAATGAAACAGATGCTTCGCCATTGTGCAGACAACTACAATGAGGTGGCTCTCGACTACCAGGCAGCAGGACTCAGCGACGAGGCCAATGCCATATGGCAGATTGCTATAGAGGAAGATGCTGCTAATCCTATGACATATTATTATATGCATCGCTATAAAGATGCAGCTGAGGCTGACTATAGCTATTGCTTCCCTAATCGTTTGGAGGATATTCAGGCTTTGGAGAATGCTAAGCTCAAGAATCCGTCAGATGCTATGGCTCCATATTATCTTGGATGCTTGTTCTATGCAGCACGCCAATATGATTTGGCTATTGAGAATTGGGAACTCTCATCCCAGAAAGCTCCTATGTTCCCATTGGTTTGGCGTAATCTGGCTTTAGCTCGTTTCAATAAGCAGGGTAGGGAGAAAGAGGCGTTGGGATATATGCAAAATGCATTTAAGCTCGACACTACCGATGCGCGTATGCTCATGGAACTAGATCAGCTTAGCAAACGTCTGCATCATCCTCATGCTGAGCGTCTTGAATTCCTACAGCAATATCCTAAGTTGATAGAAAAGCGCGACGATTTGGTGCTCGAAGAGATTACTCTCTTAAACCAAGTTGGCAAATATATACAAGCCAAGCGTAAGCTCGATGCACATATCTTCCATCCTTGGGAGGGCGGCGAAGGCAAGGTGCCTGCACAATATCAGATATGTCGAGTGGAAATGGCTAAGCAGAATATAGCTGAAGGTAAATACAAATGTGCCGTTGGATTGTTGAAGCAATGCCTAACATATCCTCACCATCTTGGCGAAGGCAAACTGTATGGTGCACAGGAGAACGATTTCTACTATCTGCTTGGTGTAGCCTATGATGCTTTAGGCAAAACAGATGAGGCTAAAGAATGCTGGGAAAAGGCTGTGTTAGGACCACAGGAACCTGCAGCTGCTATGTATTATAATGATGCTAAGCCCGACAAGATTTTCTATCAGGGTATGGCTTTGCGCAAACTTGGACGCGAAGACGAGGCTTATGGTCGTTTCTATCGACTCATAAACTATGGCAAACAACATGTGTTTGAGCACCAGACGATGGACTACTTCGCAGTTTCATTGCCAGACTTGCTTATCTGGGACGACTCGTTAGATACAAAGAACGTAATTCATTGCAAGTATATGCTTGCATTGGGATATTGTGGAATGGGTGATATGAAGCACGCCTTGAAGTATCTTGCCGAAGTTGAAGCCTTAGACAATAATCATCAAGGCGCTCAGCAACTACGCTCGTTTATTGAACTTAGGTTGTTGCCGTAGGTGACGTTTTTAGTAATATAATTGTGGTTAGTTTGTTAGCGAATGAGGCTTCGTGCCTCGTTCGCTTTATTAGGTTTATAAAAACTCATTAATATAATTGGTTGTGAAGAATTTAAGGCTATTGTTTTTGTTGTTGGCTTGTGTGGCATTGCCAACTCTCGCCCAGGTAAAGCCTACGTTGGCTGTGCTTGGCGATTCGTATTCTACATTTGCAGGCTTCATTCCTGTGGATAATGCTTGTTGGTATAATAATCCTGCCGATTTAAAGCGTACAGATGTTACCAAGGTAGAACAAACTTGGTGGTGGCAAGTGGTTAAGGAAGGAGGATATAAGTTAGGTACCATAGAGTCTTATTCTGGTGCAACGATCTGCAACACAGGCTATAGAGATGAAGACTATAGCGACCGCTCTTTTGTTACTCGTTGCACGAATCTCGGCAATCCTGATATTATCCTGATATGTGGAGCAACAAACGATAGTTGGGCTAATGTGCCAATAGGCGAGTATAAATATTCAGGCTGGAAACGTGCATAACTATATTGTTTCCGATCTGCAATGGCTAAAATGCTAAGCGATATACAGCAGCATTACCCCAATGTAGATGTGTATTTTATACTCAATACCGGACTAAAGAAAGAAATCAATGAGTCGGTGTTAGAGATTTGTAAGCATTATGGAGTTCCTGTTATACAATTGGTGGACATAGATAAAAAGAGTAGTCACCCTTCGGTGAAAGGTATGAAAGCCATTGCACAGCAGGTTTTGAAGGGTATAATGAAGTAAGATTATTCCTTTTTTTCTGAAGACTTCCTATATTCAGATGGCGACACGCCAATAGTCTTACTGAATAGGCGAGAGAAATACAGGGAGTCTTCGATGCCAAGCTTATAGCATATCTGGTTTATACGTAGGTTGGTATAGCTAAGAAGTTTGCATGCATGATTCATTTTCATGCGATTGAAATATTGTAGCGGACTATAGCCAGTCTGCTTTTTGAACAAGGCGTTGAAATATGTGGCAGAATATCCCACATATTTCTGCACGTCTTGTAGTTTTATATTGTTTTCAATGTTTTCTTCCATGTAGTGTATAGCAGCATCCACAATGTTGATGTTGCTATCATGGTTTGGCTCTGCGTGCTTGGCTCTGCGAAATTGTCGTAAATATCGCATAGAAGCAAGAAAATGGTGTAGTAGACTAGAGGCATAACGCAAGTCTTCTACATCTTCTTGATATTGTAAGGTGGTGAGAATCTCCTCAAAGATATTAAGCCTATCTCCAATCCTTGAGTTTACAGCTACGTTTATCTCTATAGGCTTAGAGGCTCCTTCGGCAAATATTGAGGCATGTTCGCCCCTGAAATGTAGCCAATAGATAGTCCAACTTCCATTGTCGTTGGTGCCATATTCGTGTGGTTCATTCTTAGGAAGAATGAAATACTGGTTTTGTTTCACCTCGTATTTCTTTCCGCCTATAGTATACCATCCGCATCCATCTACGCAATATATCAACACATACTGATCTATGCCCTCACAACGTTTTACGTGATAATTCTCTGCCTTAGGATAATATCCTATGTCGGTGATGTAAAGGCTGGCTGTTAGTGGGTCGTGCTCTTCTATGTCAACAACCATAGGCGACAGTTTCACTTGTCGTTCGCCAATAAATCCCTCTTTCTTACTTCTCATAGGTGTGGATGGTTAATAAACAAAAAAGTGCGTC
>HF994056.1:25819-38446 GCA_000436915.1 Prevotella sp. CAG:1092
TCATACTCAGTATGACGCACTTAAACTCTCATTTTTCAACTCGAGCGGTTGCAATTACTGAACTGAATCAGAAGCAGCTACAGTTGAATCAGCAGCTACAGTTGAATCAGCAACTACAGCTGTATCCTGAGCAGTTGTGTCGTTCTCAACAGGAGCCTCAGCCTTGTTACCACATGATGCGAATGAAATTGCAGCCATAGCTACGAACATAAAAACTAATTTCTTCATTTTCTTTGCTTTTTAAATCTGTAAAACAATCATTTGTTTATTAAAACGATGCAAAGGTAATGCTTTTTTTGATAAGTCGTACACTTTTTATCGTTTTTTTTATGTTGTTTTTGTAACTTTTTTATAACTTATTGATATACAGTGTTTTATCAACATTAAATAAATGTTAAAGTATTTTAGGTTTGTCTTTGTGGGCGAAAACAAGAGTTATTACGACTCTTTATAATTACTCTTCATTTAGCATTTGAGCCCTTACTCTCGACAAAGTTTCAGGGGTCATTTGCAGATAACTTGCTATATGGAGCAACGGAGCGCGCATAATAATCTGTGGTTGCAGATGGCATAGCTTCTTATACCTATCGTAGGCTGACTCGAATCTAACAAGGTCTGCATGTATTTGTGATTGGATGAGGCTTTCTTCCAATATCTTTCTATATAGAATCTGTATGTTTACATTATGGAGAGCCACCTCTTCGAGATTTTTCTTTGGTAGAGCAAACACGATAGTGTTTTCGAGTGCCTCTATCTGCAGGTGCGTAGGCTCTTCCTTGAACAGACTTTCTATACACATGACCATGCCTCCTTCTACTCCTATATGTTCTGTGAGTTGTTTGTCCTTCTTGAAGTAGAATTGTCTGAGCATTCCTTTGTGAATATATAAGAATTCACGACATATATCGCCCTCGGCAAGGATGATTTCACCCTTGTGGTATGTTTTGCGAACAAGAATACTTTCGAGTATATCCAGCTCGTCATGAGTCATGGTGCTGTATTTTCGCGCCAATTCTCGTGCTATATCTCTTGTGCTTTCTATAAGCTCTTTCATTTTGTTGCCTCCTTATTTTTTGTTTAGATTGTTATATATTGTATTTATGTTGTTAGTCATAATAGTAATGTTATTAATATGTGTCATAATAGTTGTGTTAGCCTCTTAGTTTTCGTTTGTTTGTTTCTTTTATTACGAGCGACTGCAACTTTCTACGAGTTCAGCCGCTCGTTGTAGTATCATTAAGCTTGTATATGTTAGCTTGTTTTGATAATCTTAGTCAAGTTTCAGAACTGCGAGGAATGCCTTCTGTGGCACCTCTACGTTTCCAATCTGCTTCATACGCTTCTTACCCTTCTTCTGTTTTTCGAGCAATTTGCGCTTACGGCTTACGTCACCACCATAACATTTTGCAGTTACGTCTTTACGTACGCACTTGATAGTTTCGCGAGCTACAATCTTTGCACCGATAGCTGCCTGGATGGCAATGTCGAACTGCTGGCGTGGGATGAGATCCTTTAGTTTTTCGCACATTCTGCGTCCCAAAGATACTGCATTGTCTTGGTGTGTTAGGGTAGAGAGTGCGTCTACTGGTTCACCGTTGAGCAAGATGTCGAGCTTAGCCAGCTTAGATGGACGGAACGAATCGATGTGATAGTCGAACGAAGCATATCCCTTAGATATTGATTTCAGCTTATCGTAGAAGTCTATTACAATTTCGCCAAGTGGCAACATGAAGTGTATTTCTACTCGATTACCGCTGATATATTCCTGCTTTAGCAATTCGCCACGTTTGTCTAGACAAAGCTTCATTATCGGACCGATGTATGAAGTGTCGGTGATGATGGTGGCGTGAATATATGGCTCTTCGATATGTTCTATCATGGTAGCGTCTGGCAATCCTGAAGGATTGTGCACCTCTTTTGCTTCTCCATGCTTGTCGTATACCATATAAGATACGTTAGGCACGGTGGTGATGACGTCCATATTGAACTCGCGATCCAATCTCTCTTGCACAATCTCCATGTGGAGCAATCCAAGGAATCCACAACGGAAACCGAAGCCGAGGGCTACAGATGACTCAGGCATGAATGTGAGCGAGGCATCATTGAGCTGAAGCTTTTCGAGAGATGTACGGAGGTTTTCGTAGTCATTAGGGTCTATAGGGTATACACCAGCAAACACCATTGGCTTAACCTCTTGGAATCCTGCGATAGCTTTAGCGCAAGGGTTAGCAACATGGGTTATGGTGTCGCCCACCTTAACTTCCTTAGCGTCTTTGATACCGCTGATGATATATCCTACTTCGCCTGTAGATATTGTTTTGCGAGGTATCATATCCATCTTCAGTACACCAACTTCGTCGGCATCGTATTCCATTCCTGTATTGAAGAACTTCACCTTGTCGCTCTTAGATATAGTACCGTTTTCTATCTTGAAGTAAGCGATGATACCGCGGAAGGAGTTGAACACAGAGTCGAAAATCAAAGCCTGTAGTGGAGCCTTAGGGTCGCCAATAGGGTGAGGAATGCGAGTTACTACAGCCTGTAGTATATCTTCAACGCCTTCGCCTGTCTTGCCCGATGCTCTGAGGATATCCTCGTGCTTGCATCCGATTAGTTCAACAATCTCATCTTCCACTTCGTCAGGCATAGCACTTGGCATATCAATCTTGTTTATCACAGGAATGATTTCTAAATCGTGGTCTATAGCCATATATAGGTTTGAGATGGTTTGAGCCTGTACACCCTGTGTGGCATCGACAACGAGCAATGCACCTTCGCATGCTGCAATACTTCTTGACACCTCGTATGAAAAGTCAACGTGTCCTGGAGTATCTATAAGGTTTAGGATATAATTCTCGCCTTCATATTGATATTCCATCTGAATGGCATGGCTCTTGATAGTGATACCACGTTCACGTTCAAGGTCCATGTTGTCGAGCATCTGTCCTTCTGTTATCTTTATTGTCTTAGTATGTTCCAATAGACGGTCAGCAAGTGTCGACTTGCCGTGGTCTATGTGAGCAATGATGCAAAAGTTTCTAATGTTCTTCATTGATATAAAATCTTTAAGTTGCAAAGATAATAATTTTTTCGGATATTATTAGTATCTTTGCAAAAAATAATTGTTAAGTGATTATGAATAGGATTTTTTGCGCAGCTATTGCTGCCACTTTGTTATTGACCTCTTGTCATGATAGTCTTGAAGATAGAGCAGAAAAAGAGGCAAAGAAATATACTGAGCGCTATTGTCCTACACCAGTGCGTGACAATCAGCGTACAGATAGTTTAACTTTCGATCGCAAGACCCACACCTATAATTATTATTATACGCTGGTTGGTCCTGCTGATAATCCTGATGCCATAAATCAAAATAAGGCTAAGCTGACGAAAATGTTGGTACAGGGTGTAAAAAATGATACGAGAATGCAGACCTACAAGGAGGCTGGTTTTAAGTTTCATTTCATTTACCGTTCAGAATCTACAGGTAAGGTACTGTTAGATTTTACAGTGAAAGACTTTGAGTAATCAAGATACGCTTAAGAATTTTGCGTAATCTATATAGAATAGAAAAGCAGGCAAGCAGATAATGTGAAAAACATTCTGCTTGCCTGTTTGTTTTTTTTATATGTCTATACCTTTTATTATAATAGGTATTCTTGTCTATTTATAGAGATATCTCTTGATAGACTTCTTTGGGGTCTTTTCAAACTCATCTTCATGAATCTCTATCTCTGTAATCTTAGAGTATGCAGGAAGTTCTGCATTGATAGTGGTGCGATTCTCTTCCATCAACTTCTGCAAATCGTCTGTTGACAATCCCATGGTCTTAGCCTCTTCGAAGTCAGGATGTACGAGTGCAGCCAACTTATCGCCACGCTGTACTACCACGCTCTCCATTACCATAGGCAAAGAGTTGAGCTGGTCTTCTATCTCCTCAGGGTAGATATTCTGACCATTGCTGCTCAGAAGCATATTCTTGGAACGTCCCTTTATGAAGATGTTACCTTCGGCATCCATAGTTCCAAGGTCGCCTGTGTGGTACCAGCCTTCCTTGTCAAGTGTGTTCTGTGTGGCTTCCTCGTTCTTATAGTAGCCGAGCATCACGTTGAGACCACGTGCAAGAATTTCGCCTGGCACATTCTCAGGATCGTGGCTATCTATTTTTACCTCCATGTGAACAACGGGTCTACCGCAACTTCCTGGCACGAATGTCTTGTAGTCGGCATAGCTGATGATAGGAGCACACTCTGTGGCACCATAGCCTACGGTATATTGGAAACCAATGCGATGTAGGAATAATTCTACTTCTTTGTTGAAGGCAGCACCGCCAATGATAACCTCGTAGAACTGACCTCCGAAGGCTGCCCTCACTTGTTCGCATATCTTCTCGTTTACCTTCTTGTTTATCACAGGCATGTTCAACAAGAGTCTCATGCGGTTGTTCTGTATCTTTGGGAATACCTTCTTCTTGATGATTTTCTCAATCACCAATGGTACGGCAATGATAACCTTAGGCTTCACCTCGCTAAATGCCTGAGCAATGATAGCAGGCGAAGGGATGCGAGAGAGATAGAAGATGTGAAGACCTGTTAGGAATTCGAATAGGAATTCGAAAGCCATGCCATACATGTGGGCCATAGGTAGGATGCTAATCACGTTGTCACCTATACTAAGTTTATCTGCAAGCACGTTATTAGCGAAATCGTAGTTGCTCCATAAAGCACGATATGGTATCATCACACCCTTAGAGAAACCTGTGGTTCCGCTGGTGTAGTTGATCATAGCCATTGTGTTGGCACTATCCTCTGCCTTATAGCTTACATGTTCTTTGCGGAAATATTTAGGGAACTTCTTACCAAACATTTCGTTCAAGTGTTCGCGAGCGTAAGTGAGTTTGTCTGTACGCGACAACACGAGCGAATAGTCTGGTATATATATGATTCCTTCCAGTCCCGGCATCTTTGTCGGGTCTATCTGTGTGGCAACAACATCACCTACGAATAGCAACTTAGCATCCGAGTGGTTAACGATGTTATGCATCTGGTCGGCTGTGAACTCATGCAATATAGGCACAGCCACAGCTCCATAAGCCAAGGTTGCAAGAAAGGCTACAGCCCAGTTAGCACTATTACGTCCTGCCAAGGCAATTTGGTCGCCAGGCTTAACGCCAGAGTTCTCAAACAATATATGCAATTTCTCAATCTTGCGAGCCACATCATGATATTGCAGAGTGGCACCCTTGAAGTCTGTTAAAGCGTCTCGATCCCAATTCTTAACCAAAGAGGCTTCAATGAGTTTTACGAAAGAAGGTATCTCCATACTCCTTATAATTATTGTTTTTTCTATTCTTATTTATAGATTATACTATTCTGCATTCTGATACAGATAGCGCTTAATAGATTTCTTAGCTGTCTTTTCAAATTCGTAGTCTTGGATACGTATCTCCGACAATTTACTGAAGTGTGGAAGCATAGCATTCAAGTCTTGTCTGTTTTGCTCCATGATGTTCTGCAAATCTTCTTTGTCGAATCCCATGGCGTCAACCTCATCTTGGTCTGGATGAACCAAAGCCACAAGTTTGTCGCCACGCTGTACTATCAGACTCTCTGATACCATCGACATCGAATTGAGCTTATCTTCAATCTCTTCAGGATATACGTTTTGTCCATTGCTACCAAGCAACATGTTCTTGATACGACCACGAATAAAGAAATGTCCATCTTCGCTCATAGTCGCAAGGTCGCCAGTATGGAACCATCCATCTTTATCGATAACAGCGTCTGTAGCTGCTTGGTTTTTGTAGTAGCCGTGCATGACATTTATTCCGCGGCATACTATTTCGCCTGGTATATTCTGTGGGTCGTCGCTTAGTACTTTCACCTCCATATGCTTTACGGCTGTACCACACGAACCTGCCACAAAGTCTTTGTAGTCGCTGAATGTTATCATAGGAGCTGTTTCTGTGGTACCATAGCCCATAGTGATAGGGAATCCTATTTCGAGAAGAAAATCCTCAACCTCTTTGTTAAGTCCTGCTCCACCTACCATTACTTCGTAGGCATTGCCACCCATAACATCCATCACGTGCTGACAAATCTTCTCCTTTACCTTTTTGCCAATACCTGGCATCTTCATCAATAGCTTAACCTTTGGAGTCTGTGCAGTAGGGAAGATTGACTTGCGAATAATCTTCTCGATAATCATAGGTACAGAGATTACGATGGCTGGTTTTACTTCTGCAAAAGCCTCTGCTACTACTGTAGGACTTGGAAGTCTGGTCAAGAAGAATATATGATTGCCATAGCAGAATTCGAATATAAATTCTACCAACAATCCATACATGTGTGCCATTGGTAGGATGCCCAATACATTGCTTCCAGGCTTAATGTGTTTGCCGATGACATCCATCATCAAGTCAAGATTTCCCCACAGAGCACGATAAGGAAGCATCACTCCCTTAGAGAAACCTGTGGTTCCGCTAGTATAGTTAATCATAGCCAACTCCTCAGGGCTGTCAACATGATATTTTACATGTTCCTTACGGAAATATTTAGGGTATTTATGACCAAACATCTCGTTAAGGTGCTCGCGAGCATAGGTCAAAGCCTCTGTGCGCGACTCCATAACAGAGAAGTCGGGCAAGTAAACTATGCCTTCTATATTGGGCATCTCTTTAGAGTCGATGCTTGTGGCAACAACATCGCCAACAAACAACAACTTCGACTCTGAATGGTTTACTATATTATATACTTGGTCAGTTGTAAACTCGTGCTGTATAGGAACTACAACGGCGCCATATGTAAGGGTAGCAAGAAATGCTACAGCCCAATGCGAACTATTTCTGCCGCATAGTGCTATCTTGTCACCTTTTTGTATTCCTGAATTCTCAAAAAGGATGTGAAGCTTTTCTATCTTTCTTGCAACATCATGAAACTGTAGTGTTGCACCTTTGTAGTCTGTCAAGGCATCACGATCCCAGTTGCTTAGAATGCTTTTTTCTATGTACGAGTTAAAACTTGGTACTTTATTCATTGCACAATTTTAAAATTCTTGTGCAAAGTTACAATCTTTCATGCACATTCCCAAATGTTATGTGCAAATATTTTCAATACCGATAAACTTTTTTCAGTTTTCTTAATTGTTGCACACATAAGCCTAATGTGCATTGGTCGATTGGGGACATAAAGTGTCCATTAAGTCTATAATGAAAGTGCTGAAGGAGTGAGATGTATAAAAAAGTTGAGTGTTGAACGAAGAGTTTTTTATGGCAAAAGCCTAACTCTGCATTCAACACTCAACAATTAATGTTTATTATTCAATTATTATTATTTGATTTCTATCTTAAAATAGCATACCTATTTGGTATACCACGGCAGATGTTATCCAAGCTAGGACTGTAGTGTAGACAGCAGCAAACAGAGCCCACTTCCAAGAACCAGTCTCGCTCTTTATGGCTGCTATCGTTGCTATACATGGGAAGTAGAGCAGTACGAATAGCAAGAAGCAATAGGCTGCCAAAGGTGTGATACCGTCTGCAGTCATCTGAGTGTGGAGTAGGGAGTATTTTGTAGAGTCGTTATCAGCATCACTATCATCGGCTACGCTCTCATTGTCAGCATACAACACACCCAATGTAGATGCGACAATCTCTTTTGCTCCTATACCTGATATCAAACCTACATCCAGCTTCCAATCGAAACCTTGTGGACGGAACACTGGTTCTATGGTCTTGCCAATCATTCCAATATAACTCTGCTCCTGTTGTTCGCGCTGTGTCAGTTGGTCGTTATGTGGGAAATATCCCAATGCCCATACGATGATACTTGCCACCAGGATTACTCCTCCCATCTTTTTTAAATATTGTTTTCCCTTTTCCCAAGTATGGCGAGCCATAGCCTTAGCTGTAGGGAAACGATATGGAGGCAATTCCATCACGAAAGGAGTATCTTCACCACTTATCAGATATTTACTAAACAGTCGGCTTATCAATACAGCCATCACTATACCTATTATATATAATGAGAACATCACCATCGACTGGTATTGTCGGGCAAAGAATGTGCCGATAATCATAATATAAATAGGTAGACGAGCCGAACAGCTCATCATTGGCAATATAAGCATAGTGATTAGTCGGCTACGTTTGCTCTCTATAGTGCGTGTTGCCATCACCGCTGGTACATTACACCCGAAGCCCATGATTAGTGGGATAAATGATTTGCCGTGCAATCCCATCTTGTGCATCAGCTTATCCATGATGAATGCAGCACGAGCCATATAGCCTGAATCCTCCATAAACGAGATGAAGAAATAGAGGATGAGAATCTGTGGTAGGAATACTATCACCGAGCCCACACCGCCAATGATGCCATCTATAATCATAGCTTTTAGTGGACCTTCTGGCATCGACGATCCAACCATTTCGCCTATCCATCCAACGAAGCTTTCTATCCAGTCCATAGGATATTGACCTAATGAGAACGTTACCTCAAACATCAGCCATATCATAGCTATGAAGATAGGGAAACCGAGATATTTGTTGGTGATAGCGCGGTCGAGGTAGTGCGTCATCAAGTATGTATCTTTGTTGTCGCCTGTTTCGAAAGAAGCTTCCTTTAGTGCTCCATGTATGAAACCATATTTGGCATCCATGATAGCAGTTTCGCTATCCTCTAGAGTCTCCTCCTTTACTCTAGCTGCCGCTTGGTCTCTTGCCTTAAGTATTTCATTTGCGTTAGGCAATGTCTTAATCAGCGCTTCAATATCCTTGTCGCCCTCCAAGAGTTTGATACCAAGGTATCGGGTAGAGTAGCGGTGGCGTAGCGAAGCATCTGTTTTCAGATATTTCTGTATGTGACTAATACCATTTTCTATCTCATGACCATGATAGATATGTATATGTCGATAGTGCGACTCTTCGTCTTCGTTGCCTTCGTATAGCTTGATAACCATGCGTAGCAGGTCGTCTACACCGCGTCCTGTTTTAAATACCGTAGGTATCATTGGTATTCCAAATAGCTCCGAAAGTTTGTCGTAGTCCACCTTGTCGCCACGCTTCTCTGTTTCGTCAAACATGTTTAGCGCACAAACTATGCTCAAGTGCATATCTACCAACTGTGTGGTGAGATACAGGTTGCGTTCAAGGTTGCTGGAGTCTATAACATTGAGAATGATATCAGGCGTATGCTCTACCAACTGTTTTCTCACGTATAGTTCTTCTGGTGAATATGCAGAAAGTGAGTATGTGCCAGGCAAGTCAACAATGTTGAGCTGGTAGCCTTCGAATGTTGTTGTGCCTTCCTTTGCATCCACGGTTACACCAGAGTAGTTGCCCACTCTTTCGTGAGCACCCGATACAAAGTTAAAGAACGAAGTCTTACCGCAGTTAGGATTGCCCACAAGTGCTACGTTTATCACCTTACGCTTCTTCATCGCAGCATCCATCAGCATCTTGTCGTTCATCTCCGTGTCAGAACCTTCTGCCACATCAATATACTGCGGTTTGGTGTTATCCATGTCTTTCAGCATTTCCTTAGCCTCTTCAATAGATACCACCTCTATGTTGTCAGCCTCCGAGCGTCTTAGCGACACCTCGTAGCCCATAATCTTATATTTTACAGGATCCTGTAATGGAGCGTTAAGCAACACTTCTACGCTCTTACCTTTGATGAATCCCATTTCCACAATCCTCTTGCGGAAACCTCCGTGGCCAGTCACCTTTACGATGACTCCACGTTCTCCTGTTTTTAGTTCAGATAACTTCATCTGTTTTTACCTTTTTAATTAGTGCAAAGATACAAACTATTTGGATAACATGATAATGTTTTATATAAAAATACCTAGAAATGATGATAGCAGAAACTATATAAATACAACAATGGTGAAGAACTATGGCTATATATATAATAATGTGTATATAGCTATACGTTCTTCACCATTGTTATAATGATGCAAGTTGTATGTACGTTGAGTTAGCTTGTCGCTACGTATTTTCCATCTCTTCTTTCATGTCGATGAATTGCTTCTGCGAGTCGTAGAACTCATATTGCAAGAATGCAAGCTTCTGCGAAGCAACGACATTCACTCCAAATCCATACTTCATCTGCCACTTTCTCTTCAGCGAGATTACTCCCTGATTGATATAAGCAGCAACATATGGATGTACATGCAACTGGAATTTCTTGATGCCTACCTTGTTTACCAAGCAGTCTATCTTTCTTTCCAGCTGATCTGTAAATAGCAAGCTCGACTTTATCTTTCCCGTACCATTACAGGTAGGGCATGTTTCTTCTACGTTTACGTCCATTGCTGGTCGCACTCTCTGTCGTGTTATCTGCATCAATCCAAATTTGCTCAGAGGTAGAATGTTGTGTCTTGCCCTATCTTTCTGCATGTTCTTACACATACGTTCGTAGAGCATTTGGCGATCCTCTGCCAAATTCATATCGATGAAGTCTACTACGATGATTCCTCCCATATCTCGTAGTCTTAGTTGGCGTGCCAATTCGTCGGCAGCACCAAGGTTCACGTCGAGAGCGTTAGCCTCTTGTCCGTTTTCGGAGCGAGAGCGATTGCCGCTGTTCACATCCACTACGTGAAGAGCTTCGGTATGCTCAATAATAAGGTAAGCGCCGTGTTTGTAGTTCACGGTCTTGCCGAAGCTCGACTTAATTTGTTTTGTGACGTTGAAGTTGTCAAAGATAGGTACCTTGCCGGTATACATCTTCACGATGCTTGCTTTTTCCGGTGCAATAAGAGTTACATAGTCCTTTACATCTTTGTAAACTTCCTCATCGTTGACGTAGATGTTCTCGAAAGATGGATTGAAGAGGTCGCGTAGTAGGGCTACGGCTCTACCAGTCTCTTCGAATACCAGCTGTGGTCTCTTTTGTGTCTTCTGAACCTTTTGTATTACGTCCTCCCACCGTTGGGTCAGAATCTTCATCTCAGAGTCGAGTTCAGCTACTCTTTTTCCTTCTGCCACCGTGCGTACAATAACACTGCAGTTTTGTGGCTTAATGCTGTGGATGAGTTGTTTTAGACGAGCACGTTCTTCGCCGCTCTTGATTTTAGAAGAAACAGAAACTTTGTTTCCGAAAGGCATCAGTACCAAATATCTACCAGCAAAGCTTAGTTCGCCTGTGAGTCGTGGACCCTTAGTTGATATTGGTTCTTTTACAACCTGTACCAGTACCTCTTGACCTACGGTTAGTGTTTGCTGTACCGAACCGTCTTTCTTAAGTTCTGGCATGAAGGATGCCTTGGAAAAAGGAAACAGTTTTTGTCTGTTGCTTGTTACTTGTTTCAGATATTTGCTGTAAGAATTGAATTGGCTGCCCAAGTCGAGATAGTGCAAGAAGGCATCGCGTTCGTATCCTACATCTACGAAACAGGCGTTGAGACCTGGCATCAGCTTCTTAACCTTTGCCACGTAGATGTTTCCGACAGAGAAACTTGCCGATTTTGGCTCGTCTTGATATTCCACCAACTTCTTGTCTTCCAAGAGTGCGATAGAGATATCGTCCTGTCTAACGTCAATGACTACTTCGTTTGTCATCTTTTACCTTGTTGCTTTTATCTTTTTACCCTGCAGTCGTCCTTTTCTTATGGCTTTCTGCATTAGTCTTGGTTGCTTACAACCTTTTACAAATAAAGGCGTGTCAAGAAATCCTTGACGGACACATTGACACGCCCCACTAAAGAATAGACCTTAAAGCCTTACTTGCTCTTATGTCTGTTCTTTCTCAGTCTCTTTTTACGCTTATGAGTAGCCATCTTGTGGCCCTTCTTCTTCTTACCGTTTGGCATAGCTTAATTAATTTAAATTGTTTATTATAATGTTATCGAAAAATCTTTTTTATCTTCAATGTCTGGCTATTAATTATTCACCCTTCATCTCGTCGATAAATGACTTTGCAGGCTTGAAGCAAGGCAGATCGTGAGCTGCAATAGTAATAGTGGTGTTCTTGGTGATGTTTCTTGCAGTCTTCGCAGCACGATGCTTGATGACGAAACTGCCGAAACCACGCAAATAGACATTTTCCTTGTCTTTAAGCATAGATTCCTTGATAGTCTCCATGAAACTCTCCACAACTACAGTAACTTCTCTTTTCTGAAGTCCAGTTGCTTCCATGATCTTGTTTATAACGTCAGCTTTGGTCATTTTTACTTGTTGTCTTGTTATGTTATTTTACTTATAATCCATATTGGACTTGCAAATATACGAGTTTTTTATGTATACAGGAAATTTATTTGCCTTTTTTTGCAAAATCTATGGCTTTTTTCTTCTTAAACTCCTTAATGTTCAATAAATTAAGAGTCAAAAGTGGCGTTTTTTAACTTCTTTGCTCTATTTGTCAATCTATAGTGTTTGTCAATAAATGTTCTTTAATGTGGACTTGAGTGCTATATATAATAATAGGTATAGGTAGTATCTGTGTGTAATAACGCTACTTTCGCTCTTTTGCACTACATTTTAATAATGTAGGCAGCATTAGTGAATAAAAAACAAAATTTTATGATTTTGTTTTGTTATTCCACTCATTTGCACTACCTTTGTCCGTTGAATTATCATTAAAGTACAAATAATTGTTTAATTTGTTATGATTAAAATCACATTCCCAGACG
>HF994057.1 GCA_000436915.1 Prevotella sp. CAG:1092
ACAGGCGTGAGCTTGCCCTCGCGACCCGGCCATGTCCAATGAGGCAAGAGGTGGAGGGTGTGGCTATTCTTGTTCCATTCCGAGCGATAGAGATAATATCTGTCCTTAGGCAATCCGGCAAGGTCGCAAATGCCGAAATAGCTGCTGCGACTTGGCCAATATTCATCATAAGGAGTAGGTTCGCCAAGATAGTCTATGCCAGTCCACACGAACTGACCGATGGTGTAATTGTAGTCGTCCATAGCGAGGAAATCCTCCTCAGGCAGATTGCTCCACGAGCACCATTGAGTGTCGTAAGAAGTCACCTGTCCGTCCTTGTCGGCCTTTGTAACGCCCCACTCTACAGGGAACTTATATACTCCGCGCGAGCTAACGGTAGAGGCTGTTTCCGAACCGAGCAAGAACTGCTGAGGCAGTTTGCCGATGCAAGGCTCGTATTTGTGTACACGATAGTTGAAGCCCGGCACATCCATGGCTTGGGCAAAGCCCGTGTGGATGGCGTTGTCGGGACGGTCGATGCCCTGAGTGACCGGACGCGAAGGGTCGAGCTGATGGCAGATATCCTGAAGGTGCTTAGCCATTTCTGTGCCGCCCTTCATGCCCTGCTCCGGAATTTCGTTGCCGATGCTCCACATCACGATAGACGGATGGTTGCGATGAGCCAACACAAGGTTTGTCATGTCCTTGTCGCCCCACTCCTTGAAGAATCGGGCGTAGCCATTTTTGCATTTAGGATAAACCCACATGTCGAAGCTCTCGGCCATGACCATCATACCGAGCGAATCGCAAAGGTCCATCTGCATCTGGCTTGGCATATTGTGCGAGGTGCGAATGGCGTCGGCACCCATATCCTTCATGAGTTTGATTTGGCGTATGAGAGCAGCCTTGTTGACAGCAGCACCAAGCGGTCCGAGGTCGTGGTGCAGGCAAACGCCCTTGATTTTTCTCGTTGCGCCATTAAGCTGGAAACCATTCTCCTTGCTCACGCTAACCGTGCGCACGCCAAGCTTCTGAGTGGTTTTGTCTACCACCTTATTATTCTTATATAGTCGAACTTCGAGATTGTAGAGGAACGGATTTTCAGGCGACCACGCTTGTGGCTTCTTCATGGTGAGAGGAAGGGTGACCACTCCGTTGGCAGGCACGTCGGCATGGCCTGCAATCTCTTCGTAGCCCTTAGGATTGAGGATGGCAACTTCGATGGCCAGCTTGTCGTTGGCGTTGTTGTCGATGCCCACAACCTTTGTAGACACCTCGATTTGCGCCTCGCGCTTAGATAGCGAGAGAGTGCGAGCATAGGTAGCCCACGAGTCGATATTCTGTTTGCCCGTGGTGATGAGGGTTACGGGGCGGAACAAGCCTGCGCCAGGATACCAACGGCTGCTCTCTTCGACATTCTGCAGATGCACCTCGATGGTGTTGTCGCCCTTGCGCAGAAGGCGGGTTACGTCGAGTCGGAACGAGTTGTAGCCATAAGCCCAATAGCCAGCATATTTGCCGTTGACGAGCACACGAGGCTCAGCCATGGCTCCATCGAAAACGAGCATGGCATGAGGTGGCAGTTGCTTAAGATTTATGGTGGTGCGATAGAAGCCCTGCCCTATCCAAGGAAGCGCTCCCGAACGTCCAGACTTCTCGGTTTTTTGTTTTTCGCCATTCTGAACAATGGCAACATTCTGCAGGTCCCACTTCTTGTCGAATGGTCCGCTAATAGCCCAATCGTGCGGAATGATTACGTTTTTCCATTCCACGCTATCATGCGAAAACTCCCAATTCCTGATGTCCAACGTAGAACGTTGCTGGGCGTTGGCATTAAGAGACATGCATAAAAGAGAGGCAAATGTAATATGGTTTAGTTTCATAATTAGTTTTTAGCCAAAGTTAGAGATAATGATTAAGTAGCTATTGAAAAAAATCGGAAACGAGGCTCAGCCCTATGAATAAGGCAAAGCCAGGTTTCCGACATGTTCCTATTTGAAAATTATAGAGCGAGCGACTTCTTGATAACCTCGATCTTCTCGTCAGCAGCCTTGTTGCAACGAGCGTAGCAACCGGCACACTTGAACGAAGGATCCTTAACCTCGAGATAGAACTTAATCTTAGGCTCGGTACCTGAAGGGCGAACGCTCACCTTGGTGTTGTCGTCGCAGAACCATTGGAGCACGTTGCTTGTAGCAGGCATGTCGAGCTTCTCTACGCTACCGTCAGCATGCTTAACCTCGAGAGACTGATAGTCTTTCCATGTAACGACCTTGCTGCCACCCAACTCCTGAGGAGGGTTAGCGCGGAAGTTTGCCATCATCTGCTTAATCTCGTCGGCACCAGTCTTGCCAGGGCGAACCACGTTGACTGTGAACTCCTTGCTGAAGCCATATTCAGCATAAATCTGCATCAAGAGGTCGTAGAGAGTCTTGCCCTGATCCTTAGCCCAAGCAGCAATCTCGCAAATCAAGCAGATAGAAGCAGGAGCATCCTTATCGCGAACCTTGTCGTATGGCAAGAATCCGAACGACTCTTCGCCACCACCAATATAATCCTGCTTACCCTCAGAAATAGCAATTTCGCGAGCAATCCACTTGAAGCCTGTATAGCAGTCGCGAAGCTCCACGTTGTTCTTCTTGGCAATCTCGGCAATAACCTCGGTAGTAACGATAGTCTTAACGAGGAAGTCGGTAGGCTTAAGCTTGCCGAGCTTCTTCTTGTTTTCGATGATGTAGTAGCAGAACATCATGGCAGTCTGGTTGCCGTTGATGATCATCCACTCGCCCTTGTCGTCACGGCAAACGATAGCCAAACGGTCGGCATCAGGGTCGGTAGCCACCACGAGATCGGCATTAAGCTTAGTACCGAGCTTCATACCGAGAGTCATAGCCTCAGCATTCTCAGGGTTTGGAGAAACTACGGTTGGGAAGTTGCCATCGACAACCATCTGCTCAGGCACCACGTTGATGTTCTGGAATCCCCATGAGCGCAAGCACATAGGCACGATTACGCGACCTGTGCCGTGCATAGCCGAGTAAACGATGTTGAGGTCTTTCTGACGGAGGATAACATCCTGGTCGATCATGGCAGTATGTACGGCTGTCATGTAGTCGTAGTCCATTTCGCCACCAATAATCTGAATCTTATCCCAGTTAGCCTCAAACTTCACCTGGTCGATAGTAACCTTGTTTACCTCCTCGATGATACCTGTATCGTGTGGAGCCAGAACCTGAGCACCATCGCTCCAGTAAGCCTTGTAACCGTTGTACTCCTTAGGGTTGTGAGAAGCTGTTACGTTGACACCAGCCTTAGCGCCAAGCTGACGGATGGCGAACGAAATCTCAGGTGTAGGGCGCAATCCCTCGAAGAGATAAGCCTTGATGCCATTAGCCGAGAAGATGGCAGCCACGGTCTCAGCAAAGAGACGCGAATTGTTGCGGCAGTCGTGACCTACTACTACCGAGAGGTTTTCTTCGCCTGGGAAAGCCTTGAGAATGTAGTTGGCAAAGCCCTGAGTAGCCATACCAACAATATATTTGTTCATACGGTTTGTACCTGCGCCCATGATGCCGCGCAAGCCACCTGTACCAAATTCAAGATTCTGATAGAAAGCGTCGATAAGTGCCGACTTATCTTCGTTGTCAAGCATAGCCTGAACATCCTTACGTGTCTCTTCGTCGAACGAAGGTGACAACCATTGCTTTGCTCTTTCTTCGCATAGAGCAATGAGTTCTGAATTGTTTGCCATAGTTTTAATGTTAATTTTATATTGTTCTTTTATGATTTTCTCAATTTGTGTGTTTACGTTAACCACATAGTATCTGCAAATTTAGGCAAAAAATCTGAATAACAAAATAAATTGATAATAAAAATTAGTTAAGGGAAGCAAAGGGAAGGAAAAAGGGAAGAGGCGAAAGCGAAAGCGAAAGCGAAAGAAAGAGGAAGCGAAAGAAAGCGAAAGCGACGCAGCCAAGCTGCGACGAACGCAACCCCAAGGGGACAAAGGAAGAAAAAAGGGAAGAGGGAAGAGTGAAGAATCCGTTAGTCTATTAGTTTATTTACTATTTGATTCTTCACTCTTCCCTCTTCACTCTTCACTTATATTTTAGCTTACCTTATTCAACTTTTTGATGATAGAGAATATGAAGAGGGCTGCAACGAGACAGATACACATAAGTGTTCCCCAAACCACATAATGCTCATTACCCCATAACATTGTTGGTATAGATACAAGGAAATTACCAACGGCTGTAGCGCCAAACCAAAGTCCCATCATAATACCCTTATACTTAGTTGGAGCAACCTTAGTCACAAAGGAAATACCTATTGGAGAAAGCAACAACTCTGCAAAAGTAAGAATCAGATATGTAGTAACAAGGAGATTAGGATTTACATCTGCGAGATGTTTTGGATTTACAGCATCTGGTGCAGGAAGTGCCATAGTTGTTGTAGTCATAAGCAAATATGCTATAGAAGCAACTATCATACCTAAACCAATTTTTACAGGAGCCTTAGGTTCTTTACCCTTCTTAGCAAGCCATCCGAAAATGCCTATACTAACAGGGGTTAAAGCTATTACAAAGCAAGGGTTAAACTGCTGGAAGATAGGAGCTGATATTTCCACTTCTGTTACGTTCATATAGTTATATGAGAGATATGCAACAGCAGCTACTATTAATACTGCAGGAATAATCTTTCCTTTACCCTTATTTTGGAAAATACCAAAAAGGCTATAAACAAGAAAGATACAAGCAACAAGATTTGTAACATCCATCTCCATAGCAGTTACACCTGTAGCTGAAGTAGCAACAAAATCACGCGCAAAATAAGTAAGAGTTGCTCCATTCTGATGGAATGCCATCCAGAAGAAGATAACTACGGCAAACACGAGGCAAAGGCAAACGATGCGCTCTTTAGTTTCTGCAGGAGCCATTTCCTCTAATTCTTTAGTATTTTTCTCTACAGCAGCCTTATCTGTTGTAAGAACATGTGCAAATGTAGATTTAAACAAATAGTAGATAGCTATAGAAACAATAAGAGAAACACAAGCTACAGCAAAAGCAAAGTGGTAAGAGTCGGACTTACTGATACCTAAAGACAGTTGCGCCCAATCCATAATCTTAATAGCTGCTGTAGGAGCAAACATGGCACCTACATTTATAAGCATATAAAAAAGTGAGAAACCGGCATCACGCTTCTGAGCATACTTTGGGTCATTGTAAAGGTCACCTACCATAACTTGAAGATTACCCTTAAATAAGCCCGTACCAAGACTCACGAGTAACAAAGCTGCGACCATAACAACTATTGCAGGAATATCTGCTCCCATAGGAAGTGATAGAAGTAGATAACCCAAGAACATAACGAAGATACCGATGGTAACCATCTTAGAATATCCCCATTTGTCAGCAGCTGCTCCACCTATAATTGGCAAGAAGTAGACGCAAGCTAAAAAAGATGAATAAACTGTTCCTGCCGTTCCGGATGTCCATCCGAAATTAGCTTGCAGGAAAAGAATAAAGACTGCGAGCATGGTATAGTAACCAAATCGCTCTCCTGTGTTGGCTAACGCCAAGGCCCAAAGACCTTTAGGTTGTCCTTCGAACATAATTTTGTCGTTTAAGATTAGTGATTATTACTGAATTTATTTAATATTTTCGTTCTTTGGCTATTTGATATTCTCGTTCTTCGTTCTGACGATATCGAAGAGATAGGTTAGCTTGACGCTAATGTTGTTGAAATTGCTCGAACCGAAATAGTCGCGCTTAGAGTCGCCATAGATGTTGCCAAGGCCATAATAGTAGCGACCCTCGAGAAGGAAATGACCCACGCGAGGGATGCAGAACTCAAGACCTGCGCCAGCTGCAATTCCGTAGTCGAACTTGTTTTCGATAGCCATGGTGTCTTGTGCGCAAACGGGGTTCACACGGTCTGCCATGTTGCGGTCGGAGAAATTGAAGTTGGTCTTGGTGGTCTCGCTCAAGCAATAGCCAAACTGCGGACCAACATTTACGAAGAAGGCTACGCCCTTGCGCTCCCTACCCCACGCCAAATGCGCCATGACAGGAACCTGGATGTAGCTGATGGTGCGTTGATATTCTTCGGGCAGTCCTGTAGTAGAATTTATCACGGGCTGGTCGTTGACATCAAGAATATCCTCTTTCCATCCCATCTGGCTATAGTTTATTTCGCCATAAACGGAGCAGATGGTATTAAAATATTTCTCACATACATACCTCGCAGACAAACCGGCATTAATGCCTCCTAATTGCGATTGCGACACCTTAGGGGTGAACTTCACGCTCGACATGTTGTAGCCGCCATTTACGCCAATTGAAAAGTCATTGCGATGAACGCCTATCTGCGCAAAGGCAAACGAAGGCAACAGCATGAGCATCAAGATATAGGATAATTTCCTCATGAAATTTTTGAATTACCTCTTAATATTAATATGTTATCGATTCCAAGCCTCCATCGAGCATATAATGGATTAGCATGTAGCATTTGTTTTGCCATCCGCCCTCCTTCTTGCTTGGCGAGAAAGTTCTCTCAAACGAAAGTGGAGTTTGCAAAGGAAACTTGACCTGCTGACTACGATAGCCGCAGAAGTTTTTGCCGAAATGACGAATACCGCGCACGAAGAACTGGCAATGGTCGTAGCCAGTAATGGCGAAGCGTGGTTGGGCATACTGCATAGGTTCGCCAAACCAACGGCTGTATGAGCGCTCAAGGTTGATGGTGTTGGCATTAACCGCATTATAATAGAATGTGGTTGGAATATAAGTATTAAACTTATGGAAGTTTGCAGACTGATACTTAGTGTACATCAGCCACTCAGTATAGCCGAAGAGCGAGATGCTGATGCCAGGCACGTTGGCAACAAGTCCGTTAAGCTTAGCTATTGCCACGTTGAGCTCAGGCGAACGACCTGTATTCAGAATAACGATGTTTGGCTTGGTGCGCGAGAAAGCCTTGAGGAACATCTGCTCAGAATTGTTGAGATTGGTGATGGAATAATCACGCTTAGCAAGTTGCAGTTGGTTGCGCAAAGCGAATGTGAAAGCGCCCTTCTTGCTTGTGCTATCGTTGCAATCGATGAATACAGGATGATGATTAGGGAATCGCTCCAAGAACGCCTTGATGGCAGCATTATTCTGCTCGTCGGGATTCTGATAAACCTGATAGATATTGGTGTTGTAGCACA
>HF994058.1 GCA_000436915.1 Prevotella sp. CAG:1092
AAAGCCTCACCCCCAACCCCTCTCCAAAAGAGAGGGGAGTAATTACACTCGAAGGATAGAATTCCCCTGAAAGGCTATTCACTCCCCTCTCTCTTGGAGAGGGGCCGGGGGTGAGGCTGTTATTTTGTATTAAAACAGATAGCTGAAGGAGGTGAGGAGCTGCTGATAGTCAGATTGGAAGCGGATGCGGGTGGATTCGTCGAGGTTGGGAGTGTCGACGAGGCGCTCGAGTTCTTGCAGCACCTTGGCTCCCATACTGAAGATTGGAGCGCAGAGGGTGTTTTCGTAGTCGGCAATGGGGGCGTAGTAGTAGCCGATTTCTTCGATAACGAATTGCAGAGTGCGCCACGCTTCGTGTATCTTCATGCGGTTGTGAGCCATCTCGTCGAGGACATACTTGCGGAGATATTCTATATTATCTGCCTGCGCATATACCTCCTTGGTGGTTTTGACAGGATGGAAATAGCGATCGATGAGCACCTGCTGTTCGTGGAGGTTGCGCTTATAGAACACATTGCTGTCGACAGTGGTCTTGGCGGGTTCCACTTCTTCGAATCGCTCGGCATGGACTCCGGATATGGCTACGCTCATGCCTCCTATCTCCATGACGAGCTTGCGGTCGCGGTCGATGCGGATGATATATCCGGTCATATCAGCCATGTCGCCAGTGGTGATACGGAGCAGGATGCGGTTGCGGGCATAATAATGGAATGGATGAAGGAGGAAGCGGATGCGTTCGGGTGAGGTTTCGCAGATGCACATGAATGGTCGCATCTGGGAATCAGGAATCTGTGCCACTCGTCCGGTACTACAGTTCTTGCAAAGATAATGGCCTGGGAAATACCAGTCGAGGTAGGCTTGTGTTTCTTTAGGGCTGCCTTTGATAAAGACGAGTCCGCTAAAAGTAGGTATCTCTCTGCGTTGCACTTTTAGCTTGTCGTTCTTGCGGTAGTATCTGATGGTTTTGTGTACGAAAAAGGTCTTGCC
>HF994059.1:0-5162 GCA_000436915.1 Prevotella sp. CAG:1092
GCGGGTAGTACCCACCCAGGCAGAGTAAGCTTTCGCTAAACCTCCCAGACCAATCACTATTGATAAAGCTAAGAAAATGTGCTTTTTCTTAATTTTTTTCAAGTTAATACGTTTCAATATTCTTAATCCTTTTTTCATAATCCTTTATTTTCGGGATGCAAAGGTAATCCCCAAAAACAATTCTTGCAATACCGAAAAATTATGATTATCCACCGTCAAATACCTAACAACAAGTAGCAGTATTATCCAACATCTCCTGCAGCTAATTATAAACCATTACTATTTTAGCATAAAAAAACTGTCAGGCAAAAGCCCGACAGTTTCGTTTCTTTCGTTCACAAAATCTTTCACATTGCGCACAGATATCATAACCCAACATAGCACCGAGAATAAAATCTTCTTCTGGCGACAATTGGCACAATGGCTTAGTGACAATCATCCGAATAGCATCCAAGCACTCTCGTTTGCCAAAGAACAAATTCAGATTACCATTGCCCACAGGCTGAATGATATATTCTATGTTCTGATTCTGCAATCTTGTAATGGCAAAAGATTCATATTGTTTGTCGAAAGTATAAAGCACCATACGGCGCACACCCTTTTTATACTCATAAATATGGTTCATCAGAACCTTTAAATCTATTGGCATCGAAGTTTTACATTGCATACTATTCAAATGTTTAAGTTTGGAATCAAGAAGCCGAAACCATGGTAGTGTCTCAACTCCTTGATTCTGACAAATACTAATAACTAATCTACATTTAAAAACTGAATTCCATTTTCAATTTATCATTAAAGCGAAGGTTTGATGCTCTCGAGCCAAGCATTGATACGCTCCTCGGTCTTATCGTCCTCGTTTATTTCATCAAGAACTAAGCCTACGAAGTTACCATCCTCTACAGCCTCACTATCATCGAATGTATAGCCTTCGGTAGAAACTCCTGGCAACACATTTCCTCCTGCAACAACAGCGGCATCATACAATTCCTTCATTCCGCCACAGAATGTGTCAGGATACGACTCGCTATCACCACAACCAAAGAGAGCTACGGTTTTACCTGTCAAACCTGCATTCTTCAATGTTTTCACACCATCGTACCAATCATCTTGCATCTCACCAGCTCCCCAAGTAGAGGTGCCAAAAATCAGATTGTCATAGCTGGTTATCGTCGCTTCGTCAATACTTGCTACATCTACAGCTTGCGCATCAAGCTTTGAGGCGATGGTCTGGGCTATCGACTGACATGTGCCAGTGGAAGAGCCATAAATTACAATTGTAGATTTCATCTTTAATTATTCCTTTTAGTTACTTAAAAAATGGTATATTATGAATTTCGGTTGCAAAGTTAAAGGAATAGCATAAAATCCACAATACCAAAAAGTTATGATTATTAGCCTATCGATACCAACATATAATTAGAAGCCTTTTCAAGCAACCCTATTACACCACAACAAATAATGACTACCCCCCTCTCTCTTGCTCACAATACCACGATATAATGATAGGCTAAAAGAATATAAAAATCAGAATACCAACAATATATGATTGTCGGTATCGAAGAAAAAGCGTAACTTTGCACCATCATAATATATATAATAAGGTAGAAGAAGTCAGAAAGCTTCCCCCCACCCCATTTTTAACACAGAAACGAAGTTTAAGGTATATGAAAAAGATGAAGCTCTACGAAGCTGACGATAAGATGATTGAACTTATCCGCGACAACTATAGTGTGCTGCAAGGTCTTGGTGCCTTCGGCATCCGTCTTGGTTTTGGCGACAAAACAGTTAGCGAGGTTTGCGAAGAGCAAGGTGTAGATTGCTACACATTTCTTGCCATAGTAAACTTCTTTATCAATGGCTATAGCCCTAACCCTGACGACGAGAAAATATCTGTAAGCACTCTGCTCACCTATCTGCAGGCTTCACACAAATATTTTCTCGGGTTCCAACTTCCTTCCATCCGCAAGCACTTAGAAGAGGCTCTTTCAAATGGTGGCAACCTTGCCGTGCTCATTCTGCATCTATACGACAACTATGCCCACGCTATTCAGCAGCACATGAAATACGAGGAGAAGACTCTCTTCCCTTATGTTGAAGCATTGCTGAGAGGCGAACAGATGCAAAACTACAATATCGACATTTTCTCAAAGCACCATGGCGATACCACAAGCAAACTGCAGGAGCTAAAGAATATCATCATCAAATACTTGCCTTACGACGGACAGTCGAACAATATGCTCACCAGCTCTCTCTACGACCTGTATAACAACGAGGAATGGCTAAGCAACCATAGCAATGTGGAGGACGAAATCTTTATCCCTGCAATCCGCGTGTTGGAGCGCAAGATAAAGAACGACGATGTTTCGGCTCGACTTTCAAACATGATTAGCAACAGCGACAATATGGAGTCGATATCCGACCGCGAACGTGAAATCATCGTCTGCCTGGTGCAAGGCATGTCGAACAAGGAGATTGCCGACCATTTGTATATCTCGGTAAATACCGTAATCACCCATCGACGCAACATAGCTCGCAAGCTACAAATCCACTCGCTTGCCGGTCTTACCATCTATGCCATCGTAAACAATCTTATAGACATCTCTGCATGCTCTATTAAGCAATAATTATACAAAAAAACAGGCTAAAAAAGTAATACGTGATACTTGGCAAAGTATCACGTATTACTTTGCAAAGTATCACGTATTACTTTGCCAAGTATCACGTGATACTTTTTTCGCTATCTTTTTCGTCCCCATTCATTATTTCCTAAACCTCTTTGAAACGGCAGAATATCCGCAGCGCTGACATAGAGGTTCTACAGCGATATGGTTGGTGAATCCTTGATAGATTGCCGTGGCACGAGGAGAAACGAGAATCTGCTCCAAACTTTGGTCAAAGAGCTTGCCTAAGCTTATGTCGCCATTGTGATCTAAGCAACATGGCACCACGCTACCGTCAACAAGCACACCTATCTGATTGCGAAGAGCATAACAGAACACTTCTTCTTCGCCATAAGTAGCATGCTGAAGGTCGGGCCACTCAAACATATTATCGTTTTCTATATATAGATAGTCGGCAAGTTTCCAACCGTCGTATCTCTTAGTCCAAGGTTGTGGCACATGGTTGGCTATCAAATTAAGGATAGTATCATTCATACTATTGTGACCACCCTCATTCCATAGTCGCAACACGATGACGCATCCACGATGTGCAGCTTCTATGGCAAACGTCATCACATCATCAATATATCGCTCAAGGTCGGCTTTGCCATTGCCCTCATGCGAATGGAGCGATATCTGAATCTTATGAGGCAAAGCATCAAGCATATCATGACGTTGCGACAGCAAGGTGCCATTGGTGGTGAGCACAGGAACAAAACCTTTATCCTTAGCCATCTTTACAAACTGTGGCAACTGAGCATGAAGAAAAGGTTCGCCCATGAGATGGAAATACAGGAACTTGACTTCGCCCTTAAGTCGCGAAGTCAACGTATCAAATTCTTCCATCGTCAGAGTGTGCTTAGCCCTTGCCGTCTTTGGGCAAAACACACAATCGAGATTACAAACATTGGTTATTTCAAGATAGCATCGGGTTATCATAATGTAAAAGAATGTATATGGGAATATTTTTGGTTGTTTTAAATTTGTGGGGAGAAATGGGGTAACTCTCGGCAGCGATATTGCTGTGGTGTGACAAGGGTGTTCTTCTTGAACAAACGGATGAAATATGACTGGTCGTCGTAGCCTAATTCGTGAGCTATCTGCTTTAGTGGCAGATCGGTGGTAACGAGGAGGAGCTCGGAGCGTTCTATCTTTTTGTTTGTGATATAGGCATTAGGGGTATAGCCTGTGTTTTTGCGGAACAAACGAATGAAGTGGTCTTTGGTGAGATATACTTGCGAGCTTAGGGTGCCGATATCTATTGGTTCAGAGAGATGATGACGGATGTATTTCAGCGTTTTCTTGATGCGACTGTCGATGACAGATTCTTTTGGTTTAGAGATACGGACGAAACGAGCAAGTATGGTATAGAGGATACCGCGCGATTCGAGACGGTCGGCAAATGTGCGACTTAGGCTTACCTGGATGTTGGACAGGATGGAGTGCTGATTGTCGTAAGATTGAGGGTCGGACTGCGGTAACTGCATCTGTGGATTCAAAGCTATGAGGCGACTCATCAAACTCTCGTCTTCGGGCAAAGCTTCTAAATCAAAGGGGAATTCGAAATCATCAAAGATATTTGAGTCGCAGGATGGATCTTCATAGATATGGACATAGTAGTGGGAAAATGTGCCTGTACAGATGTTGCTATGCAGGGTGTTTGGAGGGATGATATATAGATGGTGGGGCAACAGTTGCAGGGTGGCATTTGGCATAACGACCTGTGCCGCGCCTTCGGTAACATAGTAGAGGCGAGCAAAGGGGCTCTTCACGTCTTTCCAATTCCAGTCGCCATGGTGGTGGGCAATACCAGCATGGAGCATCAGGAAATGTAGGTCGTTGACGGTATAGTCGGTCATGGTTGGTTGGGATTTTTAATAGTGAGAATTTAAAAGTTGAGGTAAAGGTAGCACTTTTATTTCATTTTTCGACATATGGATAGTAGAAAAGTGGGTTTCGATGGTACAATATCGATTTTAGGTTTTCATTTCATGGTTAGACGAAAGATTTATCATAATTTTGCTTGTGGAAAACCCAACAACTAAAAACTTTCACAAAGATGAAAAAGACTATTATAACACTACTATTATCAACTGCTATCACTGCAACCGCACAACAGAATGACGTGGCGGTGAAGACAGGTGAGTTTTCTGGCGATTGGCTATCGCTAAGTGCATGGGAATGTCCGGAATGGTTTAAGGATGCTAAGTTTGGCATTTGGGCGCATTGGGGGCCACAATGTCATGCAGAGGACGGCGACTGGTATGCTCGATTTATGTATTATGAGGGAAGCGGAGCTTACAATTGGCACAAAAGCCATTTCGGTGACCCAAAGACGTATGGACTGAAGGAGCTTTGCAACGACTGGAAGGCGCAAAACTGGAATCCACAGGAGTTGGTGAGCTTGTATAAGAGCGTGGGCGCACGCTATTTTATGGCATTGGGTAATCATCACGACAACTTCGACTTATGGAATTCGCCATATCAAGAGTGGAACTCGGT
>HF994059.1:5173-8702 GCA_000436915.1 Prevotella sp. CAG:1092
CAAGAGTGGAACTCGGTGAACATTGGTCCGAAGAAGGACTTGATAAAAGGATGGAGCGATGCGTGCAAGGCTGAAGGACTGCCACTGGGTGTGTCGATTCATGCCTCGCATGCATGGACATGGCTGGAGCCTTCGCAGAAATATGATGGAAAACTGACAAAGGCTGACGGTAAAGGAAAATGGTGGGAAGGAATGGACCCACAGGAGCTGTATGCGCAAAACCATGCTCACTCTACTGGATGGGAGAATAGTGGAACTATCCACTCGCAATGGGAGTGGGGAAATGGTGCATCGCAACCTTCGGCAGAATATAAGCAGAAGTTTCAAAACCGAGTGTTGGAACTTATCGACGACTACAATCCAGACATGTTATACTTCGATGATACTGCAATGCCTTTTTATGGATGCGACGACCAGGTGGGAAAGAATATCCTACAGCACTACTACAACCACAGCGCTGCTCTGCACAAGGGTAAGCCAGAGGTGGTGGTGACGGGAAAAAAGCTCACTAAAGAACAGAAGGGATACATGATGTGGGATGTGGAACGAGGAATTCCGGACCGTCCGCAGGATACTTATTGGCAGACTTGCACTTGTATAGGCGACTGGCACTATAGTCAGGATGTATACAATAATAATAGGTATAAGAGTGGTGCCACGGTGATTCGCATGCTCATTGATGTGGTAGCGAAGAATGGTAACTTATTACTCTCGATTCCGGTAAAGAGCGATGGCACTATTGACGACAAGGAGCGCAAAGTGTTGGCGGATATCAAGGCATGGATGGATATCAACAGCGAGAGCATATATGGCACACGCATGTGGAAAACATTCGGCGAAGGTCCGCTTGCCGAGGCTGCTAACCCGATCAACGCACAGGGATTTAACGAGGGACAGGCATATTCGGCACAGGATGTAAGATATGTAGTGAAGGATGGAAAGGTGTATGCCACCATCATGGCATGGCCTAAGGTTGGCGATTTCACTTTCAAGGCTTTCTCGACAGCCGAGGCTACATATAGCGGTGATGTAGAAAAGGTGGAACTATTAGGCTACGATGGCGAAATTTCGTTTAAACAAAATCTGAAAGGTCTGACTATCATGGTTCCTAACACTAAGCCTAACAATATCGCACCTGTGTTTAGAATCACGGTAAAGGGCGAAAGCAGTAATGCCAACCTATTGCTACAATCGCTGATTGGGGATATGGAAGAGGCTATCGGCTCGCTGACGACGCATCCTTATAACACAGGAAAATATAATTCTACAAAATTGGAGCAGGTGCGCACTGCTTTAGACAAAGCTAAAAATGTGGGAATAGACGCTACCAACGAGGTATGTCAAGCTGCACGACAGGAACTTGCTAAAGCATGGCACGACTTCAATAATAATGGTTTGAACAAAGGGGGAGCATTTAGTGGTATCATTTGCGAGAATCTGACATCTCAATATCTTATTGAGGCTTCTGGATTTAGCCGTGCTGAAGGTGGCAATAAAAGATTCGGCAAGCCTAAGAACTGGCAGGTTGAGAACTTTTGCATTCCAAACAATGGCGATGGCACTAAACAGGGATTAGACAAATACTCTGGCAACGAGGCTTTGATGCTTGGTGTGTGGAATGATGCCAAGAGCAACACAAAGGGCGACCTACACAATGCACGTATATATAGAAAGGTGACGCTGCCTGCTTGTAAGTACTACTTTGGCGCTGCATACAACACAACATATAACATCAGTCAGCAAGCGTATATGTTTGTTGGAACAAAGCTGAGCGAAACTGCCAACATCCCTGACGAGGCTTTGGCTTACTACCCTATCGCAAATTGCACTAAAGATCTAAAGATGCAGGGGCTATACTTTCAAATAGATGAGGAAACGGAGCTATACATCGGATTTCAGGCTGATTTGCTAAATGGATCTACTACACAGGAGTTTCGCGCTGAACAAGTAGCTCTATACGCACCGAAAGAAGGTGGAGAAATGCACTCTGCTAAAAATGGATGGCAGAAGATTGACAAAATGCCAGATGATGTAAGCCAATATTTCTACGCATTCTACGACCATGGCACAGACCGCGCATTGGTATTGGAAAAGGGAAATAATCAAGGGGCTGAAAGCATGACTATGTGGTATGAAGATGATGTGTATCCAGAAACTAATAAGCATGCATTATGGATGCTTGATGCTTTTGATGAAAACAACTATTCCGGTGCTAAGAGAGAGAATGCTAAATGGTTCATGAGAACACCTGTGAGCAATGCCGACTACTGCATGCAACACGACAACGCATGGAACTTTCGCATTGGTAACAACGGGGGAAGGATGGACCGACAGATGCTATGTGGCTCCTACATATATGCCCGAGGGATATTGGACTCTGACAAACAATAATGGTAATGGATATATCGGACATTGGGACGATACAGACGAAATTGCAGGTAATGCTACTGATGGTCGTATCGGACGTTACGATATCTATGCCATTGAGCGCGGAAAATATGTTGCTGCTGTAGAAAATCTCACTAAAGGTTCTGAAGATAGTCCTATAGATTTGACATATCTCATCACTAACGCTGAAGCTACAAGATATAATAATTTTCATGCAAAGCAACCTGTAGGGTGGAACTTATCACTGGACGATGCCTTCGAAGTGGAGTATGCAAACTACTTGCCAAGTAAGGTTGGTGACAGCTACTTCAACAAATGGCAAGGTTCGGGAAATATCTCTGACCGCAGTATGGGGCAGACTATCACTGCCCTACCCACGGGAAAATATCGCGTTAGTGTAACTACATCGGCTACTACTATCCATAATGGAGCTTGGCTCTTTGCAAACGACAAAGAGGCTGATATGACCAAACTTTCCAACAATTGTGCTAACATAATTCTGGATATCAATAACGGCACACTCGACTTCGGTGTGAAACTGAAAAACTACCAAAGCAATGACTGCAAATTCGACCACTTTACATTAGAGTTTCTTGGCAATAATAATGAATCGACTGGCATCAGCGAACAACCAACATTCAACTTAAACAACGAGAATCAACAAAAAGTAAAAACCTATTCCATTTCTGGTATGCGCCTAAACAACCCAACAAATAAAGGTATATACATTGAGGTGAAGTATGGTAAGAGTAAAAAAATAATCCGTTAGGATAGCATTTTTATACACTCAAAAAAGGCGTACAACCTGAATCTATATGATTTCAGTTGTACGCCTTTTTGGGGGAATGTATGTAAAATCTGTATTTAACTAAGGATAGGTGCGTTTATGCTTTATAAATTACACATAAATTCAAATTACGGCTAAAAAATAAAGAATCAGCAATAATAATTATGGAGGCTTAGAAAAAAATGATTATCTTTGTCCATGATAATTAAAAAATGTCAGTTACATACATTTCATCATATCCACGTTAATTATGTCAAATAATCGCACTTAGCTTGCCTTTGCCAATAGAAAAAGATGTAGACATGCTGATGCAATCCATAGTTTTGGATTCATTAGCTGGAGAATGGGAAGAGC
>HF994059.1:8729-11626 GCA_000436915.1 Prevotella sp. CAG:1092
GGAAGAGCACGTTTTTCTATCGGAGACGTTGTATATCTTTTTATGTCAGATGAGCGTTGTATACGCTTCAAGATGGTTGTAACTGCAGAGAATTGCAAACGTGAAGACCAAGAATTCTGGGTTGAAACGCCACCAAATGATATTACTTACAAACTTGAACTTCTTGAGGAATACGAAGGCACAATGCTTTCTGAAAAAGAGCTATGTAATCATGGCTTAAAAGGAGGCAGATCTCTTGAAGTTCCTAATTGCAACAATAAAGAACTTATTGGATACATTAAATCAATATTCTAACTATGAAAGGCGACGCACAACCCCTAATAAAATTCTTTGATGGATCGGACAAGCGATTCATCATACCTCTGTATCAGCGCAACTACGACTGGAAGGAGGAAAACTGTGAGCAGTTGTTCTAAGATTTGATGAAGCTCCATAATAGTGACCGTAAGAGTCATTTTTTGGTAGTATCGTATCCAGCATTCAGTCGGGAACTGAAGACAGATTCATCATTGATGGTCAGCAGCGAATCACAACCGTTTCGTTGCTACTTATAGCTATGGTCAATGCCAAGAAAGAAGGACTGATAGAGGCTACTGATGCAAAGCTTGTTGAGAAAATCTTCAAGCGTTATCTTGTGGATGAATATCAGGAGGATGAACGTAAGGTGAAACTTAAGCCCATCAAGAAAGATATGCAGGCATTTGATGCGTTGCTATATAAGCCAAAAGACCAATATATCAAGGAATCAAACGTGACTCGCAATTACGACTTCTTCTATAACAAGATAACTAGTGTTGGTCTAACCCTCGACGAGCTCTTTGAGACCATAAAGAAACTTGAAGTTATCAACATACGTCTTGACGAAGATGATGACCCACAGTTGATTTTTGAAAGTCTGAACTCTACAGGTCTTGATCTGAGCGAAGCAGATAAGATTCGCAACTATCTCTTGATGTCACTCGCACCTGCAGAACAGGACGATCTTTATACTCGGTTCTGGAATCCAATAGAAGAATTTACCAAGTACGACCCATCCTCTTTTGTACGTGATTATCTTACTATGAAGCAGGGTAAGATTGGTCGTATTGATAAAATCTACTTTATATTCAAAGAGTATGCAGAGACTGCAGACATTGATAGGGCAACACTCTTGGAAGACATGCATCACTATGCTAAGATTTACAGCCAAGTTGACAATGCAGAAGTAGGTACAGCCAAGCTAAATAGAAAGTTAAATCAGCTTCGGACGTTGGATTCTACTATTGCTTATCCTTTCTTTATGGCTTTCTTCGACTATGCAACTAAAGTAGGATTAGCAGAAACAGAAATCTACCAAGTTCTTGATGTCATAGAAGCCTACTGGGCTCGCAGAATCATTTGCAATCTTCCATCGAATGCTTTGAATAAGGTTTTTGCCACACTTCACAGAGATGTGTTGAATCACGTCAACAGGTCGAGTGACGAGACTTCACCTTCATATATTGACGTACTGAAATACGTTCTGCTAAAGAAGGGACGTTCTTCGGTGTTTCCATCAGACGAGGAGGTGAAGGGCGATTTCAAGACACGCCAAGTATATAAGATGCCTGTCAATGCTCGTATGTTTATACTCGAGCGCATGGAGAACCAAGACAATAACGAACGTCATGATGTGGTGAAGGAACTGACCGAGAAGAATATCACGATTGAGCATATCATGCCACAAACATTGTCTGACAAGTGGAAAACCGCATTGGGCGATGATTGGGAAAGAATTCATGAGCAATATCTTCATACAATGGCAAACCTTACCCTCACTGGATATAATTCTCAATATAGCAATCTTACCTTTATTGAGAAAAGAGACATGGAGAAAGGTGTCAAAGACAGTGCGTTCCGGTTGAACAACTCTGTGAAATCGTGCGAACAATGGACCGAAACGGAACTAAAAGCGCGTCAGAAAGAACTACAGGATGTGTTTATGCGGCTTTGGCCTATGCCTACAACATCATTTGAACCGTTGAGCCGTGAGGCGGAATCTACATCACTTGACGATGAGGATTATGAGTTCACAGGCAAGAAGCTTCAAGCGTATATGCTCCATGGGGTTAGATACACGGTCAATACATGGAAGGAAATGCTCATTCAGGTATGTGGACACATTCTTATAGAAAAACGTTCAACTATAGAATGGCTTTGCGCAAATGAAAAGTGCAGTTTCTCAACTACACAAGAAGACTGGAGACGAGAACTTGCTCCAGGGATGTATGTATGGACAGACAATAGTACAGCGACCAAGATAAACATACTTCACGGTATGTTTGAGGAATGCAACATCCCTGCATCAGAACTTGTCTTTGAATTCCGTTTAGATCAGGAAGGAGAAGATGAAGAATAATTTTTTGAATAAATAGAAAATATACAACCTGATCTATATCTTTTATTATCCAAATAAGACAAAGTCTACAAAAAAAATCCGTGTAACTCAACGAGCTACACGGATTTTCTTTATTTATTGCTTGTTTGTCAAACTTACTTAACCTCCTCGAAATGCAAACCGTTATTAAACAAGCCATCTGCGTGAGCGTACTGCAAATGTGCTGCAAATATGGAAATAAGCAACGATAAGCAAACACGCACTCAACTGCTGCAAAGGTAGTGCAAATGAGCGGAATATCAAAACAAATACGAAGTTTTGTTTTGTATTCCCGAGTGCAGCCTACCTTATTAAAAGGTAGTGCTTTACCACAAAAACACATGATAAAATGCCCCAAAAACTACAAATGAAATACCTCAAAAATTACAAATAGATTACAACAAAAACTTAAAATAAAACACATCAAAAACTTAAAATACGTTTGGTAATCAAATTAAAATGAGTACCTTTGCAGCATAAAACAAAATCGAATATGGCATAT
>HF994060.1 GCA_000436915.1 Prevotella sp. CAG:1092
AGCGACTTTGCTGCTACTACCAAGGCTCCAACCTACGGCAAGATCAGCCAGCTCCGCATATTCATCGACAAGAGTAGCATAGAGGTTCTGGATGCAGAAGGCAAGATGGCAATGACTAATCTCGTGTTCCCAAGCAAGCCTTACAACAAGGTTACTATCCAAGGAAAGGGAAAGTATCAAGTCTATAATATCAAGTAATAATGAAAGAAATCGTTTGTCGCTACCTTTGCTGCAGAAAACAAGAAACAATAACGCTAACAATTATGAATAAATCATCTAAATTATCTCTCATCCCGGTGATGTTCTGTTTCTTCGCCATGGGATTCGTAGATTTGGTAGGTATCGCCTCTAACTACGTGAAAGAAGATCTTAACCTAAACGATGCTACAGCCAATCTGTTTCCATCTTTAGTATTCTTCTGGTTCTTGATATTCTCTGTGCCTACAGGCATTTTAATGAATAAGATAGGTAGAAAGAAAACGGTACTTTTATCATTGGTAGTTACCGTGGTCTCACTACTTTTGCCTATCTTTGACGAAAGTTTCGGTGTAATGCTCGCATCATTCTCGCTCTTGGGTATCGGCAACGCCTTGATGCAGACTTCACTAAATCCTTTGGCTTCTGTGGTTACATCAGGCAAGCACCTTGCTTCAACCCTTACCTTCGGACAGTTTGTTAAGGCTATCGCCTCGTTTATGGCTCCATATATTGCTATGTGGGGAGCTGTAGCAAGCATACCTACTTTCGGACTTGGCTGGCGCGTGCTGTTCCCTATATATATGATAATAGGTGTGGTAGCCACCTTACTTTTGGCAAGTACACCTATCGAAGAAGAGAAGGATGGTGGTAGTGCCTCTGGATTTAGCGATTGTTTCAAGTTGCTCGGCAAACCTATCGTGTTGCTTTCCTTCATCGGTATCATGTGCCATGTGGGTATAGATGTTGGTACCAACACCACAGCACCAAAGCTCTTGATAGAGCGTTTGGGATGGAGTTTGAATGAGGCAGCCTTTGCAACCTCGCTCTACTTCATATTCCGTACCATCGGATGTTTCACTGGTTCTTTCTTCCTTCGCATCATGAAGTCGCGCACATTCTTTACTATCAGCATTGTGATGATGGCTTTGAGTATGGTTGTAATGTTCTTTGGCAACAGCACATTTATGCTCTATATAGCAATAGCCTTGGTGGGATATGGCAACTCTAACATCTTCTCAATAGTTTTCTCACAGGCTTTGCTTGCCTTGCCAGAGAAGAAGAACGAGGTTAGTGGACTCATGATAATGGGACTTTTTGGTGGAACCGTTTTCCCATTGCTTATGGGCTTTGCCAGCGATGCTATCGGTCAGATCGGTGCAGTATTGGTAATGGCAGTAGGTGTGGTATACTTGTTTACATACATCGGAAAGGTTAAAATGTAAGTTATAACCAACAATTCGACAACTAATAATTAAAGATGACTATGAATACAGACTTGAAAAAGAAATATTGCGTAGGCTTGGGTGAAATATTGTTTGATGTATTCCCAACAGGTTCTCAACTTGGTGGTGCTCCTGCCAACTTCGCCTATCATGCAGGTCAGCATGGATTGCTCTCTGTAGCTGTTAGTGCTGTGGGCAACGATGCCTTTGGCGAAGAGGCTCTTCGCCAGCTCGACGAGAAGGGATTGAAGCACATTATGCCAAAGGTTAACTTTCCTACTGGTACAGTTCAAGTAGAGCTTGACAGTGAGGGCGTACCTACATATGATATCAAGACCGATGTGGCATGGGACAACATTCCTTTCACTACCGATGTTAAGGAGATAGCAGCATATACAGGTGCTGTATGTTGGGGCTCGTTGGCTCAGCGCAACGAGGTTAGTCGCAACACCATCTATCAGTTCCTTGACCATACTCCAAAGGATTGCCTAAAAATCTTCGACATCAACCTACGTCAGAATTTCTATACAAAGGAGATTATCTGCGAAAGCTTGAAGCGTTGCAATGTGCTGAAGATTAACGACGAGGAACTTATTACCATAGGTCGCCTCTTTGGATATCCTGGTTTGGATATCGAAAACAAGTGTTGGCTCATCTTGGGTAAATACAATCTCGATATGCTTGTATTGACATGCGGTGTAAATGGCAGCTATGTATTTGCTCCAGGTAGCAAGTCGTTCCAAGAAACTCCAAAGGTTGAGGTTGCAGATACTGTTGGTGCTGGCGACTCGTTCACAGGCACCTTCTGCGCTTGCATCCTCAAGGGTATGACCATTGCTGAGGCTCATAAGCGTGCAGTAGAAGTTAGCGCCTATGTCTGCACCCAGCATGGTGCAATGCCAACTCTGCCTCCAGAGTTGATATAATTCTTTGCCGAACAGCAAAACAATAAATTAAACGTATAAACACTTTAAGCCCTCGCTTTGTATCTTCTTAAAGAGGAAACAAAGCGAGGGCTTTCGCTTGTTTATATGTTTTGCAAGAATTCACCCAGATGCACATGTTTAATGCCATCTATCGAACTTCCGCTTGTCCATTCGTCAAGACTAACTACATACTTTGGATAGTTATTGCGTATAGCTTGTAGGTTACCAAATTCTCGTTCTCTTGTTTTTTCATCAGCCATAAGATACGAAGATTGTATGTATACCACCTCGTCACCCTTACGAGCAACGAAGTCAATTTCCTTTCCTCCTGTTTGTTGCCCTGTGAATACTTCGTAGTGTTTTTGTGAGAGATGTAAGAAAATAGCATTCTCCATCAGTTTATGAATATCTTTTTGCATAGTGAAGCCGAAATGGCAATTTCGTAGTCCTAAATCTTCGAAATAGTATTTGTCGCCAATCTCGAAAGTTTTAAGTCCATTAACATCTATTCTTCTCACTTTGTTGATAAGGTAAGCATTCTGTAGGGCTTTTAGATAATTGATTACCTGGATAGGAGAAATGTTGACATGTTGTGATTTCAGATAGCGGCTAATGTTGTTTGAAGAGAATAGATTACCTACATTATCTGCAGTATAGATAGCTAAAGTTTCAAGAAAATCAACATTTCTGATGCCTTCGCGCTTTACTACATCTTTGAGTATGATGGTGGAATATACATTGCGTAGATATTCAAAAATTATCTCTTGCTCTAATGGCAAATTACACAAATATGGTAGTCCACCAAAGGTTAGATAATTTCGTAAGCTCTGTGTTGAGGCTTCTTGCTTATGAAAAACCAAGAATTCGTTGTATGTAAGGCTGTGGATATGAAATTCTATATATCTACCAGATAGATATGTTGACAATTCGCTCGATAGCATTGTGGCATTGCTGCCCGTGATAAATATATCGCAGGCATCTTGAGCCTGCAAACTACGCAAAGTGTTCTCAAAACCAGTAATGTCTTGCACTTCATCTATAAATAGATAGTTGGCAACTCCATCTTTTAATCGTGAAGATATATATTGTGATAGGTCTTCATGATTACGAATCAAGGCAAATTCTTCTAACTCTTTGTTGATGCTAATGATATTACTATTAGGCTCCGTAGCTTCAATATGTACTTGAATTTGTCTGAGTATACAGCTTTTGCCCACTCGGCGTTGACCTGTGAGCACCTTTATGATGTTTTTGTTTATAAATGGAGATATACGTTCTATGTAGTTAGGACGGTTGATAAGTTGTATCATAAGGCAGTTTTTTATAAGTTATACTTAAAACTTTCTGCAAATATAACGATTTTGTTAATCATAACTTATAAATCCGTGCGAAAAGTACTTTTTATTAGTTATGATTAACAAAAATATAGATGATATCTACTATTTATATGGATATTAAGTATGTGCTGAAATAAAAAAGCAAGTTAGTTTCTGTGAGTGATGTCAGAAGCTAACTTGCTTTTTATGATTATTGCAGTCTACAATATCATGTAGACATTGTTGTTATTTCACTACCATCTTGCGACTTGTGCCATCAGAATACTTCACGATGTAAATGCCGCCACGCTGTGGAGCCTGCACTTTAGCACCACCAAGGGTGTAGGTGGCAACAGCGTGAGCCGATGTGGTGGTGTTGATGCCACGGTTGTTGATAGCTGTAGATGTTGTTGCGTAAGAGATTACAGGAGCTATAGCCATAGACAGAGGGTCGTCGGAATTCTCGTACCACTTATATTCGCCTGTAGGCTGATAGTTAGCATCCTCTTCTGCAAGATAGTGCCATGTGGTGGTCTTCTCGCCAGGGTTTCTGCGGTGGCAGAATATTGAGATATCGTCGGCAGTATATGGCGATTCCTCCATAGTGCCGTTAGGGAATGGACCAATAACGATGAAGAATGGAGTACCCTTCTTCAGTTCCACAGTCTTGTCGAAATGGAAGATTGTGGCAAGATAGTCGTCATCTTTATACTGCAATTCGCCAGCCTTCTTGGTTGCTGTTGCCATCACCTCGCCTGGTTCACCATTCTCAGCCACGGCATTCATTGTCATGGTGATTTCTTTCTCTGGGTCGATGGTGCCTACAGAAGCAAAGAATACGCTCACGCTATCTACTGTAGCATCAGCGAGAGGAGCCTTGTAGAGTTCGGCAAACTTCTCCATGCCAAGCCAGTTGGTACCTCCATAGTATCCATAGTAGCCAAGGTTCACCTGTTTGAGGTCGGAATTTTCGTCGAGACTGATGTTCCAAACATTCTGTGCACCACCAGCCTGGATTGCCCATTGCAAGATGTCGTTGGTCTGTCCAGCATCGTTCTTGGCTGTAAGACCCACGCTCACGGTTCCTGCCTTGGTATAGGTAACGGTAGGATTCTGCTCGTTGCTCTCGGTCTTATCGGTATTCTGGAATACCCACTTCCATTCTGTAGGGTTGCCTTCTGAAAGGTCGCGGAATGTTACAGGCACGTCGAGCGGAATGAAGGTGCCTACGTATGGCGACTCATAGCCTTCTTCTGGCAATCCAATCTTGGCAGTAGGAGCCTTCTTAGTAACCACTACAAAGTTGGTGCGCTCTACCTTGTTGCTCTCTTCGCCACGCTTGATGGTGAGCGAAACGTTGTATGTGCCAGCCTTGCTGTATCTTACTACAGGATTTTCTTCAGTCGAAGTCTCGGTATCAGCACCTGGGAATGCCCATTCGTAAGCCTTAGGCTCGCCTTCTGAAAGGTTCTTGAATGCAATCTCTTCGCCCTCGAAGATATGGATGGCGTCCTTAGCTGTAGGGTCGTCTTGTACAAGGCGGAAACCATCTATGGCAAGGTCTTCGCCTCCGAAAGGATAGTCGAACGAGAATGTAACCTTCTTGCCTGCGTATGCTGCAAGGTCGAACGAGAACTTGTTCCAGTTAGTAGCATTGTATGCTGTTTCCTGTGCCCAGCTGAAAGCATCGAGCAGAGTCTCGCTCTGGTTAGTTTCTACATCGGTGATGTTGAAAGTCCATTTACCATAAATTAAGAAGTTTGGCGCGAAGTAAGCATAGAACTCTACCTTGCTTCCTTCTTTCACGGTAAGCTCAGGACTTGCGAGCTGAGTGGTTCCGCTACCGCCCTTGTAGCTAACGAAAGCTGAATATTTGTCGTTGGCATTGATAGACTTGAACTTCTTGTCGCTCAATTTCCAACCATTGCCTACTGTCCAATCTTCCACCTCTTCAGGTGAGTCAAACTCCTGGTCGTAGTAAGCCACGGAAGCACGGTCGGTAGTAAAGTCGGCTTTTAATGGTAGGTTGATGGTATATTCTGCCGATATCACTTCACTATTTACGTTGTAGCCACGAGTCATCACATATAGTGTGCACGACTTGTCGATGGTGACAGTAGCCTCATGACCTTCTACAACTATGCTCTGTGTGTTGTCGCTCTCTTCAAACTCCTCAGCGCTCTTGGCGTTGGTTGAATACCAGATGGTTACAGCGTTCTCGTCGTCGGTAGTAATCTTCACTTCTACAGGTTCTGAGAAAGTGCCACCAAGAGGTGTCACCTCAGGAGTCTTTAGCGGAGTGCGAGCCTTTACATATACTGTAAGGGTGTCGGTAAGAGGATAATAGGTGTCGTCGCCAGCAAAGGTAGCGGTGATGATAGCCTTTGAATCTTCCTTAACGTAGGATGAATACAAAGCACCATATTTGTCTACCGAGCATACCATCCAGTTAGACGACTTATAGGTGATTGGCGACAGCTTGTTAGGATTCAGCAAGTCGGAATATCCTTCGTCGCCCGAAAGCAGAGTAATCTCTTTTTCGTTGAATTTAATCTGTGGATTTTTGCGTATCACGTAGTTAGCCTCTGCCACTTCGCTCTGTTCTTCGCCTTTGGCAACGATAGCCTTCAGGGTTGTGGTCTCGGCAATGTCGATAGGTTCGGTATAAGCCTTGCGAGTGCCGTCGGCAAGGCGTGGGTTACTACCATCGGTAGTATAATATATGGTGTAGGTGCCTGCATCCAAACCTTCGGCAGCAATAGCCACCTGCTGAGCTTTGTCGTAGGTGCCTGCAGCAGGAGTAAATACAGGAGCAGGAACGCCAGATGTGGCAACCTCGTAGTCTACCACCACCTTATATATATACAGAGGTCCCTTCTCTTTGCTCGTTTGGTTGAGCTTTATCTCGAGTTTTCCCTCTTGCATATCGGCATCGTCGATGGTAAATGCATATTCAGCGAGAGTACCTGTTAGTGATGCCTTGGCCTTGCCATCGCAGAGATAGTCTTTGCCATTCACGGCAACAGACACATTGCCTACTTTTGCGTCATCTTTTACGCGAGCAGTAACCTTCACGTCCTTAATCTTTCCTGCAAAGCCCGTTGTCCAAAGAGTAGAGCTACTTGGAACTTCCGATGCGCTACCGATATACTGTCCCATAGTCGAAGTATAGGCGTAGATATAGGTGCCTTCCGACGAAATGTTCCATTGCACTCCGTTTAGTTCTGTGGTGTATACATCTTTCTCAACCTTGCTTGAGCCAAAGTTGTAGAAACCCTGTCCACCATCTTTCTTGCTTGTGTTCCACTCAAACGACCACGTTGTTGTGGCTGCCAGCCCTACGTAAGGCAATAGGGCGAGAAGAGTGGCAAATGTAAAGAGTAAACGTCTTTTCATAAGCTTTCTGATTTTAGTGTTGTTGTTATGTGGTAATTGTGTTAATTGCTGGGTAATGCTGCAAAGTTACATATTATTATTAAATAATTAGAATAAATAACAATATTTTTGCAGTGGTGGGTAAAAATATAGCAATATGAAAGCTCTTTTTGTAAGGAGGGCGTTGGTGTAGCCAATTATGTTCCAAGTTTCGCCAAACTCTGTTCTGCTGCATGCGTTTATAGTTTCGATTATAAAATCTCTTTGGAAAGAAATGTAAGCGTATAATTATCCTTTTAATACCCAAACGATTACGATAAATGTACCAAATACGCAAATAAAATTAAAAAAATCGAATAAAAGTTTGGACTTAAATAAACTTTTATATAACTTTGCCCCCAAATAACTATTCATTATACCTTTATAGTGTAAATATACACATAGACATTCTACCTAATAACTTAATAAGAAAATTAATATAACTAACAATACTTAATTTATACCTAAATTATTAATTATGAAACATTACAAACTTTTGATGGCTTCCCTGCTATTGGCTATAGGGGGGGTAGTGCTGTGGCACAAACAGATGTGACGGACACTTATTTGAAGAATGCCGGTTTTGAGTCATCTCCTATTTTTGATGGCTCAAGTCTTGGTGCTGATAAAAAATCTAATGCTACTGCAACAAGCGGTTCTGCCTTAGCAGATTGTGGAAGTCCTAATGTTTATAATATTAGCGATTGGACTACTATTACAAACTCAAACTCAGACTACGCAAGAACATTTACGATGCCATACAATACAACTTTGTATGTAAAAAGTGGTAATAAAAATGGAGAACTGAAAGTTGTATCTCCTAAAAATGAATCTTCTGTTCAGGAAGGTAATAAATCTCTCCTTTTTGTTGAGGCTAATTGGTGCCCTAATGTAACACTTGGCGTGAAGCAGACTGCGACATTGCCAACAGGTGTATATAAACTTACCTTTGATGCTTTGGCAACGACTAATCTTGATAATGGAAAGAGCCTGTGTGGCGTGAAATATGGAAATTTGAGCATCTATAAGTGGCCATCAGAACTAAACAAATGGACCAAGCTTGAAATTATCTTTAATGTAGCTACTGAAACAAACGTAGACTTCTCTATGGGCTATTTGAAGAGTGCAAATGCAGGAGGTGGAAGTTCTCCATTCTTGTTTGTAGACAATATTAAGCTTTATAAAATTTCAGAAACAGCCCTTACCTCAAAGGATGTTACAGATAAAATAACAAACCCAAATGCTGATACCGATAAAGGCTGGAATAAAACTGGAGGTATAAATGGTGGTAATGGATTTGACGGAAAAAAAGGCTTCTTTGAACCAAGTAATTGGGGAAGTAGTAGTTGGGAAGGTTCTCTTTATCAGACTATTAACAATATACCTAATGGCATATACAACTTGAAGACCGCTATACAAAGTGAAGATGGTGTAATATCTTTATTGGTTGCAAATGGATCTGTTTCAGAAAAAGCTCCTGCTAATGGAACTGCCAAAGGAACTATTAAAAGTGATGGTTCAGTAGTTGAGGAAGGTCAAGGTGTAGGCGGATGGAATTATGCTCAGACTTCGGTATTGGTAACTGATGGAACTCTGAAGATTGGTGCTTGGTCTGCTGCTTTTGAAGAACATAAATGGACTAATATTGATAATTTCACTTTGTCATATATTGAAGGCTCAGAGATTTATGCAGTTCAGAAGCTCTTATCGAACAAGATTGATGAAGCGCAGGCAATGATTGATGGTGGTGAATATAAAGGAACAGATGCTTTACAGGCAACGATTACTGAGGCAAATAGTAAACTTTATACAGCTTCAATTTCTGAACTTGAGTCAACAAAAACAGCATTGCAAGTAGCCATGAATAATCTTTTGGTTTCTAATGCACCTTTGGAAAAGCCAGCTTCTATTACAATAAAGAATCCAGACATGGCTACTACTGATGGTTGGACTGGTGCTGATAAGTTTGGTCATCCAACAAATAATGAAAATCCTGGTAGTAATGTTACTCGTCCATATTTTGAAACATGGGTGTCAGTACCTAACCACCAGACTGCTAAGTCATTTAGTCAGATAGTAAAGGATTGTCCTGCAGGTGCTTATGAATTGAAGGCTGCAGTAACCGCTACTTACCAAGTTGCAGGTAATGATATCCATAATAACAATGGAGTCTACTTGTATATTAAAGATGGTGAAAAGGTTACAAAGACACCTTGCAAGACTGGTGATGCTGCACAGTATTTCTCTGTTGTAGTAAATCATGAGGTTGCAGGCGATTTGGAAATCGGTCTTCAGATTGATGAAACAACAGGTGTTAACTGGGTAGCTTTTGATAATTTCTCACTAAATTGCTATGGTATTGGCAATTATGATGCCTTAGTTAAGAAAAACTATGAGGCTATTTTAGCTACAGCAAAAGCTACAAAGGATGATAATGTTATAGGTGACGAGAAAACTAAATTAGAGTCGCTTATTGCAGCTACACCTACTGACTATGTAACAGCAGCAAATGATTTGCAGTTGGCTACAATAAACTTTAATGAGGCGAAAGTCTCGTATCAGGCTCTCGTAGACGCTAATAAACTTAAGCAGGAAGAACTTGCTTATGCATCAAAGGCTAAGTATACAGAATTCACTACATCTAAGGTGGCTACTGCTACAACTGCAGCAGATGCAGAAACTAAGGCTAATGCTATTATCTCTGCTCGCCGTGCTTACGTAGAGAGCAATGGTATGGCTGAAGGTGTAGTTGGTGCTGAAGATTGTACAAGCATGGTTATAAATCCTACTTTTACAGCATCAGATGGAAAGGGTTCTCTTGATGGATGGAATCATAGTCAAACTGGTGGTGAAGAGGGTGCTTTAAATGGTGAGATATGGACAAATGCTGATGGTAAAAAGGTTGGTTACTATTATAACTATAATAATAATGGAGCTAATAATCAGCGTGTTTATCAGGAAGTAACTGGTCTTACTCCAGGTAAATATATTGTTACAGTGAAGGCACGTGCAAAGCAGGGCTTCTGGATGTATCTTAGAATCAATGACAAGAATGCTACTGATATTAATGAAATTGGTAATACAGGTGGTGTATTTGATCGTGGATGGAACGATTATACAGCTGAGTTTACTGTTGGAGCAGATGGTAAAGTAAAGATTGAAGTTGGCAATTATAAACCAGCTGGTGTAGACAATAAGGCTGGTTGGTTTGGCTTTGGTGATGTTCGTCTTGTTCGTCTTGGCAATCTTGATGTTACCCTTGATGAGGCTAAAGACAATACTATCAAGGCAATGGATGCTAATGTAACTTTGAAACGCTCATTTGTTGAAAATAAGTGGAACACATTGGTATTGCCATTCGCAGTATCAGCAGAAGATGTAAAGGCTAAATTTGGTAATGACGCAAAGGTCGTAGAATATAGCAATGCAGAGGATGTAAATATCATTTTCACAACTTCTACCAATGGCATTAAGGCTAATGTGCCTGTATTGATTAAGCCAGCTGCTGTTAATGCTGAGGATACTTATACATTCAATGGCGTATCTATCGTAGTAGCTGATCCTAAGGCTGATGGTACAAACTATAGCTTCGTAGGTAGCTATAAGCCATGCGATCTCGTTAACGACGACTATATGCTCTATGGTGACAAGTGGTGGAAGACAGAGGCTGCCGATTCATACAAGATCAAGGCTTTCCGTGCTTATATCAAGGCTAAAACACCTGCAGCTGCCAAGCAGTTGAACCTCGTTATCGATGGTCAGACCACAGGTTTGAAGCTCAATACCGTAAATGGCAACATCGAGGGTGAAACCTACAATATCGCTGGTCAGCGTGTAGCTAATAGCTATAAGGGATTGATAATCAAGAATGGTAAGAAAATCATTAAGAAGTAATAACAAATAAAAAACTTATAACAATGAAAAAATATATTGTTCCAACAATCACAGTAGAAAAGATAGAACTTACTAACTTGATGGCTGCATCTCCATTATTTAGTGGAGGTGAAGATCTTCCTACTCTTGGTACCACTAAGGGAGAAACTCCTGACTTAGAACAGCCTGGACATGAGGCTGAGGGCTACTCTAAGTCGTTTAATATTTGGGAATAATTCCTAAATAGAAATAATCCGTTAGGCTCACCACTTATATATATAATAAGGTGGAGCCTAACGGTAAATATAAAAAATCGTGTGTACATCGTTTGTCGCAACATATTGTCGACAGCGTGTACACACGATTTATTTGTTTATCGTTTTCTCTGTGATATCCGTGTGCTTAAAACTCTAGCTAATGGTGTGGCACACGGATCGCACAGATCGCACGGATTTTTAGGACCTCTGGTCCTTGTTGCTTGGGCATGAAACACGAAGCACTTGTGATTTAAGGAACACGAGATTACGTTTTTAAAAAGAACACGAATCAAGCGAATCTACCGAATGTTGATTAAAAACGCAAGCAAGGAACTCAAGCTAAAGAGCCCATAGGGCTCATTCGCTTTCTATGTATCTATTGGTTGTATTTATTGATTATCTTTATTGATTATCTTTATTGATAAGATTTACCACCACCTTCACCATAACGTCCTTTTCTTCAGTCCGGCTTTCTGCAATCATCAAAGTGAGAGCTACAAGAGTGTTGTCGGCAATACGCTTATGTCCATCTTCTGCATAAAGAACCTTATTATTGTTCAGAAACCAGAGGAATAGCATGGCTGCTATGCGTTTGTTTCCATCGCTGAACGAGTGGTTCTTTACGACAAGATAGAGAAGCATAGCTGCTTTCTCTTCAACAGAAGGATAGAGTTCTTCGCCACCAAAGGTTTGGTAAATCTGGCCTATGCTACTTTTGAACGAATCATCCTTTTCATTTGCAAACCATTGACTACCACCAAATTTTTCTTTCAGTGCGTTAATAGCTTCCATGGCGTTATCGTATGTAGCTCGGAATGCTTCTTCTTTTGTTGTTTTCGATATTGAGAGCGACTGGTAGTCGTAGTGGTCGAGTGTGTCGAGAGCATAGACGTAGTCTGAGATAACGTTGAATAATCCATCGTATTCGTCAGAACTAACTTTTTCCTGTAAGCCAATGGCACGAGACATAAGGCGCACAACGTCTTTAAGTTCGTTGTAGCGCTCGAGTTTTATCTGTTGGTTGATGGCATAGCCTTTGATAAGGTATTGCTTGAGGATGGTGGTGGCCCATTGACGAAACCTTGTGCCTTGTATCGACTTTACACGATAACCTACAGATATGATAACGTCGAGATTGTACATTGCAGTTTCGTACATTTGATCTTGTTCTTTACCCATATGTGCAAATTTTGCACATGTGATATCTTTGTCAAGTTCACCTTCCTTGTAACAGTTGTTTATGTGACGGCCTATTACAGTTCTATCGCGACCAAATAGTTCAGCCATCTGGCTTTGTGTCAGCCAAACTGTCTCATTTTCCAACTTTACATTAAGTTGTATGCTTCCATCTTGTGAACGATATATTTCTATTGGATTATTCATACTTTTCTTCTTTTTATATGGTAAAAATTAATCGCAAAATCTAAGCTCACATTTCTCTCTTTTACTTTTTTACTCTTTTACTTTTTTACCTTTTAAGAATACATTCCTCTCTCAGCCCAGTCGCCTCGGTCGAGTTGGCGATAGCCTATGGCTTCGGCTATATGAGGAAGCTGTACCTTTTCGCTACCATCAAGGTCAGCGATGGTGCGGGCAACCTTTAGAATACGGCTGTAGGCACGTGCAGAGAGAGATAGACGTTCCATAGCAGAGCGCAATACTTCTACCGAATCAGCATCTGGTTCGGCATATTGATGAATCATGCGTTCCGTCATCTGTGCATTGCAATGTATGCCTTTTATATCATTGTATCTCTGTTCTTGAATTTGGCGGGCAGCAATAACCCTTTCTCTTATCGTTGCACTTGGTTCGCCTGGAGCTGCCTGCGAAATATCCTTGAATGGCACAGGAGTAATCTCGCATTGTATATCTATTCGGTCTAAGAAAAGATGGGTCGCTGATTGTCCCACTTTTTGGCTTGCTCCATGCCATATAGCACTACGCCTACGATGATTTATCAAGGACATCATAGGGATAATATAACACTCGGGAACCACATCATTATATGTGAACCCCCACCAGTATGCCACTATCTTCTAACAGATAAATAGGTGATGCGGCTTTTTTCTTAAAAAAAATAATTTTGTTGGTAAAAATTTGCAAATGCGAAATATTTTCATTAACTTTGTGGTATCAAAATACGAGAAGAATGGAAAGTACGGAGATTATAAAGAACGCAGGCCTAAAAATTACTCCGCAACGTAAAGTGGTTTATG
>HF994061.1 GCA_000436915.1 Prevotella sp. CAG:1092
TTGTCATTGAGATTGCTTGCGGATTTTAGGGTACATAAGTATAAGTTTTGAATAAGCTATTTAGGTTTTATATTTTTCGCAAAATTAGTGCAAATATAACAAAGGAACAAGAAAAATAGGCCTTTTTCTCTATTATTTAGCGAATAATGAACCACAAATAAACGATTTGTGTACCTAATATTGTATAATAACACTTAACTTTGCAATAGAATCGAACAATAACTTAAAACCGACATGAAAAAACCTAATCATTACTCACAGATTGCAGCCATAGCTATTGCTGCTTTGGCTTTATCTCACGCTCCAAGCTTTGCCGACAACGAGCAGGTGGAGGCATATCAAATGACTGTAGTTGCAAAGAATGGGGCAAAACACAGCGTAGTACTTGTGAAGCCTGATGTTGTAACAGGTCCGAAGTATTACACCAAGTCGAAAGAATTTTCTATTAATGGAAAGTTGTATGCCATATCCGACATTCAGTCTTTCAGAATAGAGAAAACTATGGTAAGTGCCATCACAGATATAAATGCCGACCAAGCTAAGCCACAAAACAATAATGTATATAGCATCAATGGTCAGATTGTGAAGCATAATTCTTCTTCTCTCTCAGATCTTCCTAAAGGTATATACATCGTTAATGGCAAAAAACATATTGTGAAATAACCTACAATCTATCCAACATATGAAAACAGCTATCATTACATCTATTCTCGCCATATTGTCTTTATTGTCAACATGGGCTCAAGACACATTATGGGTGAGATACGACAACAGATTTACAGAAAATAAAGCATTCCAACTAAATGCCAAAGTTGACTCCGTAGAATTCTGCATTAGCAGCTCTAAATATTCACAAGACCCTATACTAAAGATATACAACTCAAGTATATCAAAGGGATATTATGAATATCGCATTAGCACATTGCTTGGTAACAATCAGACAGGCGACATAATGTTTGAGAATCCTGGACGAATACTCTGCAAACCTTCTACTTATGGTTCTGTAGACTTCAACAACGAGAATTCGCAATGGTGCTTCAAGCGCTCTATGGAAAGCGAACATTTCGTGGTGTTCTGGGAAAAGGAATTCGGCAATGACCCTACAAAGGCTGCATCGGGATACGCATTCAATCCTAAGACAATGCTTGCCGATGGCGAAAAGTATTGGAACAAATATGTGGAATTAGGATTTATAAATCCTGGTAAGTCGACAACTGACAAATACAAGATAGAGATGTTTGTGAAATACACCAAAGACTGGGTAGCAAACGGCTCTGGTGTAGACCAGAAGGTTGGTATGTTGCATGTAAACCCATGGGCTATTAGTTCAAGAGACGGTTCTACTGTGGCCCACGAGATTGGTCATACCTTCCAGTATCTTGTATCGTGCGACCTTGGCATATCCCACGGCTTCAACTACGGCTATGGCGACAATGCCTCTGGTGGCAACGGATGGTGGGAGAGCTGCGCAAACTGGCAGGCTTATAAATGCTATCCAAACATGCAGTTTACCGATGGCGAAAACTTCGAGGGACACTTGAAATTCCATCATCTTAACCTTCTGCATGAAGATTGGAGATATCAGAACTGCTTTATCCAGGACTACTGGTGTATGAAGCATGGTAGCGACTTTATTGGTCGCCTTTGGAGAGAGTCTAAGAAACCTGAAGACCCTGTAGAGGCTTACAAACGACTAAACAAACTCGACCAAGCAGCCTTCTGCGATGAGCAGATGGAAGGATATATGCGAATGGCAACATGGGATATCGACGGCGTTAGAGACCAAGCTAAACATCGCATCGGTCAGCATGTATCTCATCTACATCTTGCAGCAAGCAAGGAGGGTACATGGGAGGTAGACTCAGCATATTGTCCACAAAACTACGGATACTCTATCATCAACCTTAACACAACAGCTCCAGGCACCATTGTAAAGGCATATTTCAAGGGCATAGCAGGAGCTAAAGGCTATAGAGCTATCAACATAGACAAGGCAGGTTGGAGATACGGCTTCGTGGCATATTCTGCCAATGGCACCAGAACATACGGCAAGATAGAAAGCGACAAGGAAGGCACAGCTTCGCTCACAATTCCAGAAGATTGTAAAAAGCTATTCTTCGTTGTGATGGGAGCTCCTACAGAACATTGGCGCCACCCTTGGGACGACAAAGCTGATAACGATGAGCAATGGCCATATCAGGTGAAGTTTGAGAATACTGACGTTTATGGTAATTTCAGCGAATATCCTGCCGACTACGAACGTCGTGACACCACCATATATATAGATGCAAAGCTTACTGTAAGCAATAGTTATTCAAGCACACGTGTGCAATACGATATGGCAGCTGTATCACAGGCTTTAGGATTGAGCACCAAGGAAATGCAGAGCGTAGGTCGTTTGGCATCATCAAATCCTCGCTTCGTAGGTATCAATGCCAGCGGAAGTGTGTATACTGGCACTACCACCAGCACCTCATCAAATACATGCTACGGTCATTGGTTTACATCTACAGGCAACGTATGCGGATATGATAGCAATGCATGCGTCTTTGCCGAATTCTATCCAGACCAGTATGGCTGCTATGTAGGGCAGTATCCTTCACGTCTACAAAAGGGTAAAACCTATACCATCCGTCAGGCTATACAATATCAGAAAGATGGTAAATGGTATACAGCCACAATGGTTGTAAGAC